>NZ_JAPDHR010000051.1:0-3396 GCF_030063005.1 Dehalobacter sp. | reverse complement strand
ATGCTCAAGCTAACAACATATCTGATGATGATTTTAGGATAATGGTTAACAATGCTCTTTGCGATCTTCTTGGAGTGGATGAGCCTGATTTAATGTAGCTCACGTCTGAATCTGTTTGACGCTTACTTTAGAATATGCAAAGGAATGAATTTTTGTTTATGTTATAGATCTGCGATGTTTCACACGGCATTTATTATCTATAATTGCCTGTATTGTTGCAGTTGCGATCTAAAGTACCACAGAGGTGCTGCCGTTTAAGCGACAGAGAGACAAGGGTCAGCTTCCTCAATACCTTATTGAGGACAACCATGAACCCATTATCTCACATGAACAGGCGGAGGCGATCAGGGAAATCTTTGAATACCGCAGAAAGCAGATGGGGATGGACGATTCGGAGAAATACCAAAGCCGGTACGCCTTCAGCAGCAAAATCTTATGCGGAGAATGCGGCGGTATATTCCGAAGGCAGAAAATTTACATAGGCAAGCCTTATGAGAAAATTCAATGGTGCTGCCGCCAGCACATTTTGGACAACACCAAATGTAGCCAAAAGGCAATCCGAGAGGATGACGTTCAATGGGCTTTCGGCATGATGTGGGGCAAGCTCAAAAGCAATTATACCGAAATCCTCACTCCCCTGCTGGAAGTGCTCAAAAAGCTTCGAATGGACGAGCAGCAGGAGCAGGAAATCGGGGACTGCAGTAACAGAATCATGGAGCTTACAGAGCAGGGTCATATACTCAGTAGATTGGTATCGAAGGGGTATATCGACCCTGCAGTATTTATAGAGCGGCTAAACACCCTGAATGTAGAGCTTGCCGCTATAAAAAAGAAAAGAAGCCAGCTTCTGGATAATAACGGCTTCGACCGAGAGATCGTCGGAACAGAGCAGCTGCTGGAACTGATCAGAAACAATGGGGCTGTCTCATAATGATGTCAAAGGACATTCATGAAAAGACAGCTTCTTTTCACTTTCAAGCAAAAATAGGAGAGTAAAATCAACAGAAGTAATTGCTGATTTTACTCTCAACTTGTTTTTAGGAACACCAAAAAGAGGATTCTTTGAATCGTTCTAATAATTTCTTTATTAAGGGGCCCGCAGATCTACGCAACCTCTATTTCATGCAATAGACTGCCACATCTATAATTTTGTATTTTAAGGTGGCCATGTTTTCTCGACGTATCAGACCCCCATGCCGCTTTGCGGCACCACTGATGAATAAAAATTTTGTCCATACTACTACTATGGCTGGCGAAGGTAGGTCGAACTTTCTTGGTGTCGCGAGCCCGCGTATCAGACGGACCACAACGACCCGGTGCATCGCAGATTGTTGCTCCCTCGGGAAGCACGCAGGGCAGAATAACCCCTATTGGTTGTTGCACCTGCCTTAAACAAAACCAGTCTAAGGAGAAGCTATGGTATGGAAGTCTTACATGAACGTTGTTGCGGGTTGGATGTGCATAAAAAGAGTATCACAGCCTGCATCATCACGAAAGGAGATTCGAACATTTGCAACAATGACTCGGAATCTGATCGAACTTGTGGACTGGATCAAAAGCAGCCGCTGTTCCCATGTCGCGATGGAGAGCACAGGTGACTACTGGAAACCCATTTATAACCTATTAGAACCGGAGAACCTTCATCCAATGGTGTCAATGCGCAGCATATAAAAGCGGTGCCGGGACGTAAAACAGATGTTAAAGGTGCCGAATGGATTGCGCGGATACTACGTCATGGTCTAGTTCAAGGAAGTTATATACCGGACCGGGAGCAAAGAGAATTGAAAGAGATCGTCCGCTACCGACGAAGCATCATCGAAGAAAGAACTCGGGAAGTAAATCGCCTCCAAAAGGTATTAGAGGGAGGTAACATTAAACTTTCCTCTGTGGCTTCGAATGTCTTAGGTGTCTCTGGACGAAATATGCTGGAAGCCATGATCAATGGAGAGAGAGACACTTCTATTTTGGCAGATTCTGCTCTCAAGAAGCTGAAGGACAAAAAAGAACATTTGAAACTTGCTCTTGAAGGACGACTCGAAGCGCATCAACTGCATATGATGGAGAAACAATTAGCGCATATCGATTACCTCAATGAACTGATTAGCGAGTTGGACGAAGAAATCGAGAAACGTATGACTCCTTTTACGGAAGAACTAAAGATATTGGATTCCATACCTGGAGTTGGAAGACGAACCGCTGAACAGATAATAGCGGAAGTTGGCACAGATATGTCTCGCTTCCCTACGCCTGGACACTTATGTTCATGGGCAGGGATGACTCCAGGTCATGATGAAAGCGCAGGGAAAAAAAAGTCCACTAAGACGCGTAAAGGAAACAAGAAGCTAAGAAGTGCCCTAACTGAAGCAGCAAAAGCGGCTTCTCGTCAGAAAAACACCTACTTATCAGCTCAATACCATCGTGTCGCCGCTCGACGAGGAAAGAATAAGGCGGCGATAGCTGTAGGACATACAATACTATCCCTAGTACATATCTTGTTAACGCGAAACAAGAATATGTGGATTTAGGATTTAACTATTTTGACGAACGCAAGAAGGACATCTTGGTTAGGAATTCGATCAAAAGACTAGAGTCCTTTGGTTTATTAGTGAGTGTTCAAGAACAAACGGCATAAAAGTCATCAATAAAAACTATAGGAACATTGAAAAATAGCCCTGGTAACTTTGTTTCTTGAGTTGGAAAGTTCTAATATTTATCCTTTTGAAACGGTAACCTTGGGTGTAGTTTAGTGTTGTCTAATTCCTAAAGCGAACATTTAGCCCAACTTTTGTAATTTTCAGGGCAGAAAGTATAAGTTTTGGGGTACCCCTTTACTTGCAAATTTGGTATGAAGGAGTTATGGAAAATAACATTTTGAGACAGATTTTTTTTGATAAAGAGAGACACTGGGATAGATTTGCCGAGAAGTACGAAGATCGTATAAGAGCAATTGTTGTTAAAGAGGTCGAGAAGTTTCGTAATTGCGGCAATCCTAAAAATGTAACTCGTAGTTCCTTTTCAAGTTCGCGTTCTGCTATTAGCAGTGGAGGAAAAAATGTAGGAGCCTTTGCGGATATTAGGTAGTAAATTACCGCCTCCATTTTCTTATTTATACGCCAAAATCGTAGTTAACATCTTCTCAATCTCTTTAAGCTCTTTATTGTTGCGCTTTGCGTAATCATCCACTTGAGCCTTATCAATTCTGTGAATATCAAAATATTTTGCCACTTCAGAGGCGAAGTACAGCCCGCACACACTAGCAACAGGATCCATCATATAAAGTCCCATTCCTTTCGCTGTGCTCAAGGCACAAAAATTTAATGAAAGTTCCCCCTGTGGTATAATTTAATAGGATAAGCAGATACACTACAGAGCACGGGGAGGTGAGTGGTGTAGGGT
>NZ_JAPDHR010000050.1:0-28733 GCF_030063005.1 Dehalobacter sp. | reverse complement strand
CCATATAATCTGAATCGGCTATTTTTAACAGGTACTATACCTGTTATTCCCAGTATTTTGACAGACTCAATGAAACCCCACTATATTTACTCTGTCAAAGGTTGCATTTACTTTGACCGCTCACCATAAAAAATTGTAATTTTTCCTGTTATCAACATAAAAAGGATGCCCTGGATTCCCACGACACCCTCTGCAGTCTGTTATTCTTCTACTAATATCGATAATTTTTCTCTGCTATAGCTTATTTCTATTGGAAGCTTAACAACGTTTCAGCGTCCGGCCAGTTTCCTTAATTGTTCGACTTTATCAAGCTTCTCCCACGGGAGGTCAAGGTCATTGCGGCCAAAATGCCCGTAGGCCGCGGTCTGTCTGTAGATTGGTCTGCGGAGATCCAGAGTGTTGATGATTGCAGCCGGACGAAGATCAAACGTTTCATTAATCAGCGTGATGATCTTATCATCACTGACCTTACCCGTCCCAAATGTTTCAACTGAAATGGAGACAGGACGCGCAACCCCAATCGCATAGGCGATCTGAATCTCACAGCGGTCAGCTAGGCCCGCTCCGACAACATTTTTGGCCACATAGCGCGCGGCATAAGCCCCGGACCGGTCAACCTTCGTAGGATCTTTTCCGGAAAACGCCCCGCCACCATGTCTAGCCATACCGCCATAGGTGTCAACGATAATTTTTCTGCCGGTAAGTCCTGCATCACCCTGAGGCCCGCCAATCACAAATCTGCCCGTCGGGTTGATATAATAACGGGTATTCTCATCCAACATTTCAGATGGAACCACTGGTCTTACGACATGTTCCAGAAGGTCATTTTTGATCTGCTCCTGGGAAACCTCAGGATGATGCTGGGTCGAAATTACAATCGTATCGATCCTTTTGGGTTTTCCGTCCTCGTATTCAACGGTAACCTGCGTTTTACCGTCAGGTCTTAAATAGTTCAGCACTTCCGCCTTACGGATTTCAGCTAGCCTGCGGGCCAGCTTATGCGCAAGATCAATCGGCACCGGCATGAATGTTTCGGTTTCGTTTGTCGCATAGCCAAACATCATCCCCTGGTCTCCTGCACCGATCTCACTGATATCTTCTTCGGATATTTTTGCCTCCAGTGCTTTGTTAACGCCTAAGGCAATATCACTGGACTGCTCTCCAATCGAGGTCAGCACCGCACATGTATCTGCGTCAAAGCCATACTTGGCTCTCGTATATCCAATCTGTCTGATGGTTTCCCTTACGACTCTTGGAATATCCACATAACAATGGGCGGTAATCTCGCCGCTTACCAGAACCAGCCCGGTTGTCACAGATGTTTCACAGGCAACTCTTGCTTCTCTGTCCTGACACAGGACGGCATCAAGAATTGCATCCGAAATTTGATCGCATATTTTGTCGGGATGTCCTTCGGTAACAGATTCTGAGGTAAATAATTTGTAACCCATCCAAAATCACTCCTTTGATCCAATACCTTTGTTCAAGGCAATCTCTTGCACCAACCTTCTGGCGACATCCAGCTTGCTCATTTTGGGCAGATCTATTTTTCTGCCATCGGGATAAAGAAAACTAACAATATTGGTATCTGTGCCAAAACCTGCGCCAGGTGCTGTGACATCATTGACTACAAGCATATCGGCCTTTTTGCGTTTCAACTTTTCCAGACCGTTTTCAATTACATTTTGGGTCTCGGCAGCAAAGCCAACCAAGTACTGGTGTTTCTTCCGAGCTCCCAAAGCTGACAGAATATCTGGATTCGGAACTAATTCTAAGATAACAGACTCTCCGTCTTTTTTGATCTTTTGCTCATTGCGGACTGCAGGTCGAAAATCAGCAACAGCAGCTGCTTTGACGACGATATCCTGTTCCGCATATCGTGTCATAACTTCCAGATACATCTCTTCCGCTGAAATAATCCGGACCGTTTCCACGCCGAACGGGGGCAGGATATCCGAGGGGCCGCTGACCAGGGTCACCTGTGCGCCTGCCTCAGCAAACGCCTCAGCAATTGCATAGCCCATGCGGCCTGAGCTGTAATTTCCAAGATATCTGACCGGATCAAGTTCCTCGCGGGTGCCGCCGGCCGTAACTAGCACTTTCCGGCCTTTCATGATTTCCCGGTTTAACATAAAATTCTGAAGGAAATCAATGATCTCCGCAGGCTCACTCATCCTGCCGTCGCCTTCTGTCCCGCAGGCTTGGTATCCTTTGGCTGGCCCGATCATATGAATACCCCGTTGCTGAAGAATCCCCAGATTCTGCTGCGTTGCAGGGTGATGATACATGGCATGATTCATCGCCGGAGCTACAAAGATTGGATTATTGACAGCCAGCAAGACGGTAGAAAGAAAATCATCAGCAAGACCGACAGCCATCTTCGCAATGATATTGGCTGTCGCCGGAGCGATTAAGGTGATGTCTGCCTTCTGGGCCAGAGAAATATGTTCAATGTTCCACATTTTAGGTTCCGTGAACATTTCCGTATAAACCGGCTGTCCTGATATGCTTCTAAATGTCAAAGGCGCAACGAGCTCTGTCGCTGATTTTGTCATCACGACAAAGACCTCTGCACCGCTTTTCACCAGTCTGCTGGCAATGTCGACCGCTTTGTAGGCAGCAATACTGCCTGTTACGCCCAGAAGCACACGTTTACCGCAAAGCATCTGACGTTACCTTATCAAAAAAGTCAGGATAGACTTTTCCGTCTGCAATCTCAAGCAAAGCCCTGCTAACAGGTTTTGTATCTTTAAATTCACTTGCATCCAAATTGTTCATGAGTACCCTGGCCCTTTTGGCAGCTGCCACCACTAGGGTATATTTACTGTCTGCCTGGGACATCAGAACATCCAAAGAAGGCTGCTTCATCGTTATTCCTCCTTCAAATTAGAGCGACTTTAAAATTATTACGGCTTTGAACTCACCCGGCATTTTTCTGCAATCATAATACTCTTAAGCTTTTCTACCGCAGTGCCAATTTCGTCGTTCTCAACAGCATAATCATAATCCTTCATATTTTTCATTTCCAGAACGGCTTGTGCTAGTCTGCGCTGCATGACCTCAGGTGTTTCCGTTCCTCTTCCATAAAGCCTTTCAGCGAGCTCTTCCAGGGAAGGCGGAACAATGAAAATAAACACACCATCCGGAAAAGCCTTTTTGACAATTTTTGCTCCCTGCATATCGATTTCCAGTAAGATGGTCTTGTTTCTCTTCAGGACACTTTCCACATGAAATCTTGGGGTTCCATACAGGTTTCCGCAAAACTCTGCCCATTCCAGAAACTCATTATTCTCAACCATTTTAAGAAATTGATCCCTGGAACGAAAATAGTATTCTTTTCCCTCTGTTTCTCCCGGTCTTGGTGCCCTGGTCGTTACAGAAATAGAATATTCCAGATCACCGCACTCGGCAAAAAGCCGCTTACACAGCGTTCCTTTTCCAACTCCTGCAGGACCTGAGACCACAATCAGCAGCCCTTTGTCTTCCATATTAATCAACCGGATCCTCACTACTGGATTCTTTGGCGGTCAGACGATGGGCAACCGTTTCAGGCTGAACAGCCGACAAAATTACGTGGTGGCTGTCACACATAATGACGGCACGCGTCCTTCGCCCATAGGTGGCATCGATGAGCATTCCTGTATCGCGCGCTTCCTGAATAATTCGCTTAATGGGTGCTGATTCCGGACTTACAATCGAGATAATTCTGTTAGCCGATACAATATTGCCAAATCCTATATTAATCAATTTGATATCCAATTCCTATACCTCCCATATTCAATACGCTGCATACCGCGTTATTGCTCTTTTTCATCGTGTTACTCAATATTCTGAACCTGTTCCCGGATTTTCTCCAGTTCACTTTTCCCTTGGACAACAATATGTGAAATTTCCAGATCATTCGCCTTAGATCCAATGGTATTAATCTCTCTATTCATTTCCTGAACCAGAAAATCAAGTTTCCGTCCAATCGGCTCATTGGTTGAAAAGGCTTTGGTAAATTGTTCAAAATGACTCCCGAGCCTGACCAGCTCTTCCTCAATAGAAGACCTGTCGGCAAAAATGGCAATTTCGGTAATCAGTCTAGCTTCATCCAGCGAAGTGTCCGCCAGAAGCGCCGCAAGCCTTTCCCTTAATTTTTCCTGATATTCCGCCACAACCTGCGGCGCTCTTACAGTTACTTGATCAACCATTCCGGAAAGGTCATCTAATTTTTTCAGCAAATCCTTGGCCAGTCTCTCCCCTTCAGTCCTACGCATTTGAATTAACTGGTTCAGCGCCTCCTGTAAAGCCATATTGAGATATGGCCACAAGGCTTCTGCATCCGTCTCTTCGTTTTCAACACTGAGTACTTCAGGGAACGAAACCAGACTAAAAAGATCGCTCTTATACGTGGTATTGAGCAAATTTGCCAATTCCTTCAGAGAATTATCATACGACAGCACTAAATCTTTGTCAACCTTAACTAATCTCTTTTTTTCTTCCGTTTCCTTGATATTCACGTAAATATCAACGCGGCCCCGCTGGACTTTTTCCTGCACGGCTTTACGAAAACGTTCCTCAATGATATTCAAGTTTCTTGGTAGTTTCACTAGGACTTCCAGGAAGCGATTGTTCACTGACTTCATTTCTACTGAAATCTGGACTCCGAGTCCCTGAGCTTCCCCTCTGCCAAAACCAGTCATACTATTTGCCAATTCCCTCAACTCCTTAACGACAATCATACCATTCTTTTACTCTGAAGGGCAAGAATACTATGCTTTGCTCCTTTTACATGCGTTTTAGAGTTATACAAGGTACCAGAAAAAAAATTGAGGAGACAAACAGCCCCTCAATTAAATCACGTTCTCAAACAATGGATTGTTTCATCCTGCTTAATAGCTCTATACTATTCTGGTCCTTATCCTTTCAATGGCCCTCTCCGTATTCTCCCTAGTATTGAAAGCCGTCAGCCGGAAGAATCCTTCCCCACTCGCACCGAAGCCGGCTCCGGGTGTTCCGATAACATTGGCTTCTTTCATCAGCTTGTCAAAGAATTCCCAGGACCCCATCTGTCCCGGTGTTTTTAGCCAGATATACGGTGCATTCACACCGCCGAAGACGGTATATCCCGCTTTTTCGAGACCAGCCCGGATAATTGCGGCATTATCCATATAATAATCAATGGTTTCTTTGACCTGTTGTTTCCCTGCCTCAGAAAATACGGCAGCAGTGGCAGCCTGGATCGGATAAGATACTCCATTGAATTTTGTGGTCTGCCTTCTAAGCCATAATTTATTCAGACTGTGCGCTTCTCCTTTGGAATCATAGACCATGACTTCCTTTGGAACGATGGTATATGCGCAGCGAGTCCCGGTAAAACCAGCCGTCTTGGAAAAACTCCTGAATTCCACGGCCACTTCGCGCGCACCTTCGATTTCAAAAATACTATGGGGAACACCGTCTTCCCGTATGAAAGCTTCGTACGCAGCATCAAATAAGATGATGGCCTTATGATCGCGTGCATAATCGACCCATTTCTTCAGTTCTTCAGCCGAAAGTGTCGTTCCAGTCGGATTATTCGGATAGCACAGGTAGATCATATCTGCTTTCGTGCTGGGAAGCGCCGGTTTCAGTCCATTTTCCTGATTACAGGGAAGATAAACGATTCCTTCAAACTGCCCTTTGTCGTTGTTATAAATACCGGTACGTCCAGCCATGACATTGCTGTCCACATAAACCGGATAAACCGGGTCTGTAACAGCCAGGATATTGCCCATGCCAAATATCTCCTGGAAATTGGCGGTGTCCGTCTTGGCCCCGTCACTGATAAACACTTCGTTAACTGCCAGGTCCACACCGCGGGGCTTGAAATCGTGCTCAATGATTTTTTCAATCAGGAACTCATATCCCTGTTCTGGGCCATATCCTCTAAAGGTTTTCTGCTGGCCCATTTCCTCGACAGCCTGATGCATTGCTTCGATGACGGCTGGCGGAAGCGGGCGGGTCACATCACCAATACCCATTTTTATTAAGTCACAGTCCGGGTTTTCCTGTCTGAATTGCTTTTCCCGGCGGGCTATTTCCGAAAAGAGATAGCTTCCAGGCAGTTTAAGATAATTTTCATTGACAAAAGCCATTCTATTCACTCTCCTGTAAATATGTAGTTATAATTCCCTGATGTAGTCTTTACTATAGTAGTCATTCAAGTATGATGATGTCTTATGATTCAAGCGTACTTCCGCGAAAAACACAGACTGCTGGACCCGTCATATGGACTTGCTGACCTTCCTGCCATTCAATCTTCAGGTCCCCCCCGGGCAAATGAACAATCACAGTTCTACCGGTTCTACCAGCCAGTACTGCTGCAACCACAGATGCGCAGGCTCCCGTTCCGCAGGCCAGCGTTGGGCCGACTCCGCGTTCCCACACCTTAACGGTTATTTCACCTGAATTGTCTACCTTGACAAACTCCACATTTGTTTTTCTCGGAAACAGCGGGTGTTTCTCGATCGCAGGACCCAGCGTTTCAAATGGAAGCAATTCCAAATCCTCGGTAAAAATAATACAATGCGGATTTCCCATCGATACCGCCGAAAAAATAACTTCTTGCCCGGCAACCTCAAGTTTTTGGTTAAGTGCAGTGTCCGTTCCGGCCAAAACAGGTATCTTAATGGGATCAAGACACGGCTCGCCCATGTTAACCGTAACATGGTGTACAGCTCCCCGGCAGATCTCCAGTTTGACATTCAGAACTCCAGCCAACGTTTCTATCTTAAGCGAATCTCTCTGAACGTAACCGGCTTCATAAACATATTTGGCAAAACAGCGTATGCCATTGCCGCACATCTCCGGTTCAGAACCGTCTGAATTAAATATCCTCATCCTTGCATCGGCTACATCGGAAGACAGAATCACAATAAGACCGTCACCGCCGACGCCGAATTGTCTGTGGCAAAGCTGGACAGCGGTTTCGGCATAATCCATACCCGTCGGAAAAAGAAAATGATCCAGGCAGATAAAATCGTTTCCCAGACCATGCATTTTCACAAAATCCATAAAGGGTTCTCCTCTCGCTGCCTTTTACAGAGTCTGTTCGAAAAATGACCAAATCGCAAAAACCCGTGGGCCGCGCCAGCCAAGTTTCTTTAAGAATACTATGAGAACAGCAAAGGGTCAATATTTTTGTCTGAAGTATACATAATGTATGTTTTCATTATGGTAGATTAATTCGTAGGTCCCGTAAGCTGCAATAATACGCAGCTATGTTCGGGTCAGTCTCCATAATGGATGGCCGCTTTCGGTCATTGTGTCATCCCTGACACAAAATCCCGCACTGCGCAATCCATGCTCCGCTTAGCGCTGTCCATCCATTACGGAGACATATTTTAGAGTTAGTGAACGCTTTTCTTAAAGCTAAAATTTGGGCTGGATTTAGCTGGCTGATACCTGTTCCGAATAAGTCGTGTCAGGCCAATGATTAAGCTGGGTCCGCCGGCAGCCACCAGAATGACAAGCCATTGCCAGCCGACCAGCGCTGTGGTCTTGAAAATTACCTGCAAAGCCGGAAGATAGATTACCGATAGCTGCATGGTAACAGAGATTGCTACTGCCACGACCAGCAATGGATTGGAAAATATACCAACCTCAAAGATTCCGCGGCGTTCCGACTTGCAATCAAAGACATGAAAAAGCTGAGAAAAAACAAGCGTGGTAAACGCCATGGTCCGTGCCGCTAAAAGACCGACGCCGTACCATAAACCGATGACAAATACAAAGAGTGTCGCTAAACCAATAATCGTTCCCCTGATTAGAATCTTTTGCCCTAATCCCCGCGCAAATACACTTTCCTCCGGCTGACGCGGAACCCTCTTCATGATATCCGGCTCTGTTCCGTCCACCCCCAAAGCCATCGCCGGCAAACCGTCCGTAACCAGATTGACCCACAGAATCTGTATCGGCAGCAAAGGCAGCGGTAGCCCTGTAAGTGTTCCCAGAAACATGGTCAGCACTTCTCCGAGATTGCAGGAAAGAAGATACCGGATAAACTTTCGGATATTGTCATAAATTCCTCTTCCTTCTTCGACCGCTGCGACAATCGCCGCAAAATTGTCATCAGAGATTACCATGGCCGACGCCTCTTTGGTGACATCGGTTCCGGTCTGCCCCATGGCGACTCCAATATCCGCTTCTTTCACAGCGGGGGCATCATTGACGCCGTCTCCGGTCATCGCCACAATTTGGCCGTTCTTTTTTAAAGCCCTGACGATTCTAAGTTTATCCCTTGGTGCGACCCGGGCAAACACCGAAATATTCATGACCATGTGGCTTAGATCTTCATCTGTCATTTGATCAAGTTCTATTCCGGTAACGACCCGTTCATTAAATCCGCGAATGATTCCGAGTTCTTTCGCGACAGCCTGCGCCGTCAGCTTATGGTCCCCGGTAATCATGACTGGCTTTATCCCGGCAGCCTGGCATACTTTTATCGCTTTCACCGCACTCGTACGTGGTGGATCAATCATCCCGGTCAAACCCAGGAATATTAGATCATTTTCCACATCACCGTTTGGTTCGCCGCGCCGGACATCTTTCAGCCCAAGCGCCAGAACCCTGAGTGCATGCGATGCCATCTCGTCATTGTAAAACAGAATTTGCTTTCTTCTTTCGGAGGTCAGTTCCACCACGCCATCCTTCGTCATCTCCCGCGAGCATAGTCCCAGAACAACATCCGGCGCTCCTTTGACGTAGGCTTTATATTCCTCCTTATTCTTATAAATAACCGTCATCCTTTTCCGTTCCGATTCAAAAGGGATTTCCGCAACCCTTTGTTCCTTCCGTTCCAAAGCCTCCCGCCAGACTCCCGCTTTGGCGGCTGCAACCAGAAGGGCGCCTTCCGTCGGATCACCTTCGATTCCCCAGATGCTGTCCTGACCTTTGCCTCTGAAAAGTCCTGCCACCTGAATTCCTTTCTTGGTTAATACAGCATTATTGCACAGGGCTGCACACCTTAGCAGTTCTTTCAGAGGGCCTTTATCCTTATACGGGTCAGCGCCATGATAATCGCCTTTGGGGTCATACCCCTGACCCGTCAGCGTAATGACTTGGTTATCACAAAAAATCCGCCGAACCGTCATTTCATTTTGGGTCAGCGTTCCGGTCTTATCTGAGCAGATTACAGTCGCGCAGCCCAGGGTTTCCACAGCCGGAAGCTTTCGGATCACTGCATTGCGTTTGACCATCCGCTGCACACCGATTGCCAGCGCAACCGTAACAATTGCCGGGAGACCTTCAGGAATCGCGGCGACTGCCAGAGATACTCCGGCAAAAAACATTTTTTCGAAGCTTTCTCCTTGTAAAACTCCTGTCACCACGACAACAACACAGACGGCAAGACTGATCGTGACCAGCCATTTCCCAAGCTGAGCCAGCCTTTTTTGCAGAGGCGTCTCTTCCTCCTTCACCTCCTGAATCATTCCGGCAATCATACCCATCTCGGTATTCATGCCTGTGGCTATAACGATCCCAAGTCCCCTCCCGTTCACAACCACGGTTCCCATATATCCCATGTTTTTCCGGTCGGCAACCGAACTGTATTCGTCAGTCAAAGGCTGGTTCATTTTAGCGACCGGTTGGGATTCTCCGGTCAGCGCTGATTCTTCCACACGGATGTTTGAAGTGTTCAGCCATCGGATATCGGCAGGTATCCGGTCACCTGCTTCCAGCATGAGAATGTCCCCCGGAGCCAAGCCGGATGCATGTACCTTTTCCGTCCTACTATTACGCAGAACCATCGCCTCCGGTGCCGTCAGGGAACGCAGCGATTCCATGGACCTTTCCGCCTTGTATTCCTGAATAAAGCCGAGTACTGCATTCAGAAAAACAATAGCCAGAATGGTTACTGCGTCCGCAATTTCCCCCAGCAGACCTGAAATGAGCGTAGCAACCATCAGCACCAGAACCATGAAATCCTTAAACTGACCCAAAAATAAGAAAACCGGGTTAACCCCTTTTTTTACAACCAGAGAATTCGGACCAAATTCCGCCAGCCGCCGGCTGACTTCCCTATCACTAAGACCCTTTTCAGGATCTACTCTAAATCCTTTGCATATTTCTCCGCCGGTTAATATATGCCATACTTGCCGCTGCATTTCCTGCTCCTCCTTTTCATTTCCATTAGTACATGCTATTCGGCCTGTCCAGAAAAAATTCCCGGATTTGTGTTATACTGATATTGAATTTTTCTGCCTCTTCATTGTTCATTCTAGGATAAGGATCCATAATATATAGCCGCTTTCGACGTCTATGGGTTGACTAGCCCTGCCGAGAAAACATTTAAGTTTGAAGGAGTTAACGATATGGCCCTTGACAGTATTACACTCTATCATCTATTGAAAGAGCTTGAGCCGGTTCTGGTTGGAACGCGTATTGATAAAATTCAGCAGCCTGAAAAAGAGGAGGTCCATCTTTTACTGCGGAGTCCCGGAAAAAATTTGCGTCTGCTGTTAAATGCCGGCAGCACTTCCGCCAGACTGCATCTGACTGAGCAAAATAAAAAAAATCCTGTCTCACCTCCGATGTTCTGCATGATTCTACGCAAACATCTCGAAGGCGGCAAGATTATCGGGATCAGCCAGTCCGGACTGGAACGCATCATTACCCTGACCGTACAGAATTACAATGAAAGAGGCGATCTTCAAGATTATCAGCTTATCCTGGAAGTCATGGGCAAGCACAGCAATTTGATTTTAGTCGATCCTCAGACCAACATTGTTCTGGACGGAATCAGACGGTATTCCCATCTCCTGAGCAGACACCGGGAAGTGCTTCCCGGAAGATTGTATATCTCACCGCCTTCCCAGCATAAAGCCGAAGCTGTCAGCGATGAACAAAAATGGATGTCAGTCATCCTTGGGTACCCGCTTGACCGGAAAGTCTGTGATGTCCTGGTGAATCTGTTTGACGGTATCAGCCCTGAACTGGCCAAAGAGCTTGTTCTGAGGGCTTGTCTTGAGCTAGATGTGCTTCTTGACAACTGCGGACAAATTGACCTGAGCCGTCTTTTCCAAGCTTATTCCTTTTTCCTGCTGGCCAAACAGGATACAGCCGTTGATCCGTGCGTATATTATCAGTCCGGACGGGACAAGAACATGCCGGCTGCTTTTACCTTTATTCCGTATGTGCAGTACGAAGGTCTCAAACTTCAGAAAACGTCGTTCCTAAATGACGCGGTAGATTTGTATTACACCCAAAGAATGACCAGTCAGAAGAATGAGGCCAAAAAAGGCTCGCTCCGTAAGATTGTCCAGGATCATTTTGCGCACGTCAGCAAGAAAGACGGCATCTATCGCGAGACAATCTCCAAGGCTCAAAAAGGGCTGAAAGCTCAAAAACTAGGAGAACTTTTGACGGCCAATCTCTATCAGCTTTCACCGGGTATGGAGGAAGTTACCGTAGAAGACTATACCGATCCCGATTACAAACCTGTTACCATTGGGCTTGACCCAAACCTGACCGGCATTGATAATGCGCAGCGCTACTACAAGACCTACAATAAGGCCAAAGCAACAATCAGGAAAACTGAACCATTGCAAGAAACTGCCCAGGAAGAAATGAATTATCTTCAGACGCTCACTTTAAGCATTGATCAAGCTGAAAACGATATCGAACTTAATGAAATCTATCAGGAACTGATTGATCAAGGGTATATCTCCAAAAAACAGGATAAGCATGTGACGAAAAAGAAACCGTCTGCTGGAAAAGAACAGAATTCTTTCTCTCAGCCACATGTCTATCTGTCTAAGAGCGGCAAAACCATTTTGGTCGGACGCAACAATAAGCAAAATGACCGGATGACCTGGCGGGAAGCGAAGCCGGGCGATCTATGGCTCCACGTCAAGAATATTCCGGGTTCCCATGTCATTGTTCCTCTGTCTGAAGAGGAGGAGTTCCCGGACGATAATACCTTGCTCGATGCTGCGGCACTGGCCATTTATTTCAGCCAGGCCAGGGGGTCTTCCCATGTCCCTGTCGACTATACTCACGTCCGGCAAATCAAAAAACCCCGGGGGGCCAAACCCGGGATGGTTGTTTATGAGCAAAACTGGTCTCTTCTATTGACACCGGAGCAGGATGCTATCGAGCGGCTCCTAGCTACCGAACAACAGATAACTCGATAATCAGCGTTCAATAGCTAGAGAAAACTTCGCAAATACCATAAAATAGACTCCGTAATACATAGCCAGCGTCTGCGAAGTACGATGCAGAGCGCGGCTTTTTGACGGCCACGGATGGCCTAATGTCGCGATGCCAAGGATGGCAAGGAGCGACGTGCCAAGGAGAGCACAAGAAGCCGAAAGCGACTATGTATTACGGAGTCCTACCTAAATATCAAATTCTTTACTTGTTTAGGTTTATTTTATTCCCCGGCTCCCAGGTTTCTCCCACGGGATACCCTGCTTGCAAAGCGGGCAATCATCCGGCTCATAAGCTTCAATATTCATCTGGATCAAGCTGTGCAGCAAAAGTCCGTCAAAATCAGCTTTGCCACCACTACGGTCCACAAGCACGCCTACACCGACCGGAACTGCACCGGCTTCCTTGACGATATTGATGACTTCTTTAACCGATCCGCCGGTCGTGATAACATCTTCGACCACGAGGACTTTTTCGCCAGGTTCAAGCTTGAATCCTCTCCTGAGCGCCATTTCCCCATTCTGCCTTTCGGTAAAGATCGCTTTTACCCCTAAGTTCCGGCCAACCTCATGGGCGACGACAATCCCGCCCATCGCAGGACCAATAACGGTTTCGATCTCCATTCCTCCAAACTTTCCGGCCAGATCCTTTCCGAGTACTGCAGCTTTCCTCGGATACTGAAGTACCTGAGCGCACTGCATGTAACGCGCGCTGTGTTTCCCTGAAGTAAGAAGAAAATGACCTTGAAGCAGCGCTCCGGTCTCCTTGAAAATATCGAGAATGTCATTTTCATTTAATCTTTCAGTCGTTGAATGATCAGACACGTTTATTCCACCTTCCAAAATGTGATTTCTGAATTTATCCGTGAAATACCAGTACAATGAATTTTACATGTATTATGGCACTTAAAATATTCTACCACATTGATTCAGAAAAAAGGAACTATTTTGGTGTGGAATCTATCTCAAATTTTGTTCTGTTCATTTGCGAAAGGAGCATTTCCGTACTGCCTACCAAGCTGCTCTTGAAGAATAGGATATCTTCGATGGCTACAAACAATGTTTTCATACTTAAAACGTTTGCCGCATTATTTACAAAAATAGTTATTATATTTATTATTTTTTGTTATATAATAGATTACAGAAATATTTCTTACTTTATTTTACATTTCTTTTATTTACTAGTAATCACTATTTGATAATATCTAAAAACTAAAATAATCTATTATTTATGATTAGAAAATAATAGATCATTTACCAAGGTGGTTTAAATGCTATTTCAGGATTTTGATGTCTATTTCAAAAGTGAGCAGGATAAAGAAGAAAAACTTCTATATGCCTTCATGAGCCTTGAAAAAATACCCGATAGCGTGTTCTGGGCCGATGACGAAGGAAACCTCTCTTTCGTCAATGAAGCCGCCTGCCGGACATTGGGCTACACCAGAGAAGAGCTGCTCACCTTCAATATTAGGGACTTTGCCCCTATTGTTGCGGGCGGAATTGACCAAAACATTATTGAATATGTTGATTACGGAGGACTTTCTCTTTTCCGGACATTTCACAAACATAAGGACGGTCATCTCATCCCGGTCGAAGTACTAAGCACAGTCAGACAATTGGTCGGTAATAAATATCTCGCTACATCCATTGTCCGCGACATCACGGACCGGGTCCAGGTAGAGGAAGAATTAAAAGAGACGTACAACCGTCTTGAGGTCTTATATAATATTTATCAGGCGACGACAAGTGAAAAGAACATTAACAGACTCATCCGACAAGCTGCCGGTATTATGAAAAGCACGTTTGAATTTGATGCTTTTGTGTTTTACTTTTATGATGACTACCTGCAAAGCTCGGCGTTATATTATACGCTTGGACTGCCCAAAGAGATTATCCGCAAAATAGAAATTCTGCCGCAGTATGTCGGTTTTATCGGTCAAAGTCTTACATCAGACTTTGTGGCATACGCCAAGTATACGGAAAAAACTAAAATTGATGAAAGCATTAAACAGTTATTTTTTGATTATGGCTTTACTGATGAAATGGCTTTTCCGATCATATTTGAACAAAAAACGATCGGCGGCATTGGATTGATTAATAAGCATAATAAGCCTTTCAAAGCCAAAGATAAGGAATTGCTGCAGGCTGTTTGCGGGCAGCTCAGCACGGTTATCCAAAATCTCAAGCTGATCCACTCTCTGAGCAAAGAACTGAAAGAGCACAAACGCACAGCTGAAGCTTTAAAAAAAGTGAATGCTGAATTGGAGAAATCAGCATTCACCGACCAGCTCACAAATATTTGGAACCGAAGATGCTTTCTGAAGAATTCGGTAATTGAAATTGAACGTTCCAGACGTAACAAGTATCCGCTTTCCCTGCTGCTTCTGGATATTGACCACTTCAAATTGATCAACGACAATTACGGACATCAGGCTGGGGATCAGGCCTTAATTGAGTTTGTGAACCTTCTGCGGGATAATATCCGAAGCTTTGACTCTTTAGCACGTTGGGGAGGGGAGGAATTCCTGATCCTGGCGCCTCACCTTCGGGCCGGAAACGCCGTGCAGTACGCCGACAGGCTCAGGGAGCTGATTGCGGAACACCTGTTCCAGGAAGTCGGAGAAATCACGACAAGCATCGGGGTCGCCGAACTAGCCAATACCGATAACATAGATTCCTGGATCAAGAAGGTGGATAACGCTCTCTACCGAGCCAAGGAACAAGGACGCAACAGGGTAGAGTTCAATGGCGTTATCATCCTCTGAAATTAGCCCACAAGCTTCCCTGGACATCGTCTACCAGAGATCCTGCTTCAAACCGGTTCCTACCGTTGGCTTTCGCTTTATACAGCTGGAGGTCAGCTTTTTTGATCAGTTCCTCGGCCGATTCTTCTTTAAGCTCACTGATTCCTCCACTTACGGTTATATGTATGCCTTCCCGAAAATCAGCTAGCGCTATCTTATATCTCAGCCGTTCCGCCAGGAATAAAACCTCATCCGAGGCAGTATCAGGTAGGATAATGACGAATTCGTCCCCGCCATATCTGCCGATAATATCGGTACTCCGGCATGCCTGATTCAATATCCCGGCAACACGGATGATGACATCGTCTCCGCATTGATGACCGAACCGGTCGTTGATGTCTTTAAAATCATCGATATCCATCATAATGATAGACAGTGGATAATCAATCCGTTTGGCACGTTCAATCTCTTCCTTGAGTTTCAGAAAGAGATTTTCATGGTTATATAGGGATGTCATCGAATCGCGGACGGACAGGTCGGCCAATATTGTGTTCTTGGCTTCAACTTCTTTCTTATAAATCAAGGAAAATAATCTGATTCTGAATACCATCCTGGAAAAAATCCAGGCACACAAGTTCATAATGAAAGCATTGATACGCAAAATCTCAACAATATAATCATTCGGCTGATAGTAGGGAATGACCAGAAAAAAGAAAAGATAGACGAAAGAATACAAGACCAAACTTGTCAAAGGAGGTAAATAGATAAAAGCTGCTATACCAAATACTGCAATAATATATGGATTGATTGATACAAGCTCATTTTGAGGCAAAATACTAAGCGCGCAGCCAAAAACCAGTAAAATGATTAAATACCCGACTTCTGTGCAATAGATGATTTCCTTTCTGTAAACGTCGTATTTCCGGTATATTTGAATAAGAAGCGGAAGCATCAGCAAACTAATCGAAACAAAAATTAATATGCTAATTTTAACGTCTGCGACCGCACGCGGAAAAAAGATCAGCAGTGAACTTTCACAAATGCTAAAGAATCCCGCAATAACAATTAGCTTTAAGAAATTTTCTTTCCAAAGCTGACGCGAAAATTCATCCTTATTTTCTTTTGGAACAATCGTAAAGTATTTACGTAAACGCTCAAACCTCATGAATTGCCTAACCTCATGATTTTTTTCATGCCGTCAAGTTCATGCTGTCATTTTTATACTGCAAAATATAGGTTCAAACAATATATCAACATATGTCAACTTTTAACGTCACAACTATATAACGATAGCCAAATCCTGTCAATACAAATACTGTTCCTATTTTAATCCCATAGGTGCTCTATGGCTTCCCTGGGATTCTCATTCAAGGTAATCGGTCTGCCGACTACCAGATAAGAGCTTCCGGCTTCCAGGGCCATGCGCGGGGTAAGAACCCGCACCTGGTCATTTTTTTCGCTCCAGGCCGGCCGGATCCCCGGTGTTACGAGAAGAAAATCTTCTCCGCATTCCTCCCGGAGAATTTTTGCTTCCTGCGCGGAAGAAACGACCCCGTTCAAATTTGCTTTCCTGGCGAGCATTGCCAGTTTCAGTACCTGCTCCTGCGTACTGCCCTGCACCCCGATCGATGTCAAGTCTTCCTGTCCCATACTTGTAAGGACGGTTACGCCGATAATGGTTTTGCCGGCCTTATGGCCGACCTCGGCCGCTCTGGCCATCATTTCGTATCCGCCGCTGCAGTGAACATTGATCATATCCACGCCGGAGGCGGTTAGCACGCTTAGGGTTTTTTCGACGGTAGTCGGAATATCATGCAGCTTAAGATCGAGAAATATTTTAAATCCGAGCTCTTTGAACTGCTGAATCAGGCTTAACCCCGAAAGCGCATAAAGCTCAAGGCCAACCTTCAGCCAGCACCCGCAGCCGGCAAGTTCCCGGGCAATGTCCAGGGCTTTTTCTTTCGTATTGACATCCAAAGCCACGATGACCTTTTCATTTAAACTATGTGAAGTTTCCATTTTTTTCATCCTTTCTGCCCATGGGCAAGTCCGACGATTTCCTTGACCGACTGATAGCCTCTTTGATTGCAATAGGCCTTAATTCCTTCCAGAATTTCAACAGGCGCAAGCGGATTGCCAAAATTAGCTGTTCCGATGCTCACTGCCGAAGCACCTGCCAGCATGAACTCGATAGCATCCTGCCAAGTCAAAATTCCTCCCATGCCGATGACCGGCAGCTTTACAGCCTGATAGACCTGATAGACCATTCTGACGGCTACCGGCCGGACCGCGGGACCGGATAACCCCCCCATCGTGTTGGCCAACACCGGTTTCTGGGCATTGAGATCAATCTGCATGCCCAGAAGCGTATTAATCAAAGAAATGATATCCGCCCCGCCACTTTCCACAGCTTTAGCCATCGCTGTAATATCGGTCACATTCGGAGACAGCTTCGCAATCAACGGCAGATCCGTTTCCTTTCTAACGGCAGTGATGACTTCTTCCGCACTCTTGGGATCAGTTCCGAAAGCCATCCCGCCGTGTTTGATGTTCGGACAAGAGATGTTAACTTCCAGGGCTGCAATCCCGCAGCCGCGTTGGAAGGATGATGCCATCAGCGCATAATCTTCCAGTGAAAAACCCGAGATATTGACAATCACTGCTGTGTCCAGCAAGGCTAGCTCCGGTAGATAGTTTTTTAAGAAAGCCTCCAGTCCGGGATTTTCCAAGCCTACAGAATTCAGTAGGCCTGATGGAGTCTCCGCGAGCCTCGGTACAGGATTCCCAAGACGCGGAAGCGGTGTAATCCCTTTGACTGTGATCCCGCCGAGAACGGAGGGGTCATAAAACGGAGCATAGGCTTCACCGAAGCCATACGTGCCGGAGGCAGTGATGACAGGATTTTTAAGCTTTAATCCTGCCAGATCAGTCTCAAGATTAAATGTCTGCATCCCAGACCACCTCCTGCCCATTCATTACCGGTCCTTCTTTGCAGACGCGTTTTCGTTTCAGTCCGCCATTTGCATCTCTAACGGTACAGACACATCCCAAACATGCACCTACCCCGCAGGCCATCCGCTCTTCTAAAGAAACTTCGAGCGGAACATCGTTGTTCCGGCAAATCCCCGCGACAGCCTTCAGCATGCCGTTCGGACCACAAGCTGCAGCCCGCAGAAGGCCCTTGCTCAGTAATTGCTGCGTGTTTTTATCAGCTAAATACTTTTCGAGCAGTGCTGTAACTAAGCCTTCCTCTCCGCAGCTTCCGTCCAGTGTTGAAAGTTCAACATCCAAACCTTTTTGCAGCAGCAGATTTAAATCTGCACTGTCCAGAAAATCTTTGTTTTCTCCTCCCCAGAGGACTTTTATCTTTACTGGAACTTTCTGTGCGGCCTGGATCACAGAGAACAGCGGAAACATCCCTATTCCGCCTGCAATCAGCAGAAGCTCCCCTTTCTCCGGAATTGAAAAGCCTGTCCCCAGTGGTCCCAGAACACTTAGATATTGGTCTGTCGGTATCCTTGAAAGAAGTTCGGTTCCTTTCCCTTTGATTCTGTAGTAGATGGTCACTTCTCCACGTTCAGGGTCGATCCCGGCAATGCTAAGTGGTCTGCGCAGAAGCGGGTCACTCGTATCCGTGACCTGGATATGCAGAAACTGGCCCGGCCGAGCTGTTTTGGCAGCTTCTCCACTCAAAACAACTTTGTACAAACCCTGGACGGGATGTCCGATCCTTTCATTGAAGACGACTTTCTCCTTGAGGTCCATGATATGCTCACTCCTAGTAGATCGATTTTATTTGCAAAGGCCTTTCACCACGATGGATGACGCGCTGCCCATCCATTACGTTGATAAATCCTGCAGCTAGTGAAAGTGTTGCTCAAATAATTTCATTCAAGCCTGATTACCCCATATTAGGTCTGGGTGTCACAAGTTCCAGCGTCAAGCGGAGCATGGATGCGGAGCGCGGCTGTTAGCGCCATGGAGGGCGCTAGCTGCCGAAAGTGGAATTGTGACACCCAGACCAACCCCAGATACTTATGGGCTGTATATATTTGCTTATTTATTTTAAGAACATTATGCTAGCTGAGTGGTACGATGCTCGGTATGTTGGCCTCCAGAACATGCAGCCAGGCTTCGGCCGTATCCATACTGGTAAAGCACGGTACGCCGTGTTCAACTGCACTTCTTCGGATCGCAAAACCGTCGCTGGCAATGATTCTGCCGTGTGTGGTTGTATTTAAGACACACTGGACACGTCCTTTGCGGATTTTCTCAATGATATCGTCTGATCCGGAATGAAGTTTACCAACCGTGTCAACTTCAATACCGGACTGGCAAATCGCCTTAGCCGTCCCTTCCGTGGCGATGATTCTAAAGCCAAGTTTGGCAAAACGTTTGACCAGCCGTATCCCGTCTTCCTTATCGCGGTCGGCTAGGGTTGCAAGCAGCGTGCCGTAAACCGATATCTGCATGCCGGCGGCCATCAATGCTTTCTGGAGCGCTTTTTCATAATCATAATCAATCCCCATGACTTCTCCGGTTGATTTCATTTCAGGACCGAGAGAAGGTTCAACGAGCAGCAGCTTTGAGAAAGAGAATACCGGTGCTTTTACCGCAACCTTCTCTCCAACTGGCCACAAACCAGATTTAATACCCATGCTCCCCAGCTTCTCTCCAAGAATAACCCGGGTGGCCAATTCCACAATCGGCACGCCGGTAATCTTGCTTAAGAAAGGGACCGTACGGCTGGAGCGGGGATTGACTTCTAAAACATAGACCTGGTCTTTATAGATGACATACTGGATATTCAATAAGCCTTTGATCCGCAGGCTCCGGGCCAGCGAAATGGTTAAGTCCTCGATGATTTCTTTGATGTTGTCTGCAACCGTTTGCGGCGGATAGACCGCAATCGAATCGCCGGAATGAATGCCGGCCCGTTCCAGATGTTCCATGATTCCGGGAATGCAGACGGTTTCCCCGTCGGAAATCGCATCGACTTCGACCTCTTTGCCGAGAAGATACTGGTCGATCCAGATGCTTTGTCCCGGAAAATCCGCCAAAGCCCTTGCAAATACGCCCTGGAGTTCCTGAGGCTCATAAACAATTTGCATAGCCCTTCCTCCAAGCACATAGGAAGGACGTACAATCAGCGGATAACCGATATCCTCTGCAAGCTTTTCAGCTTCTTCCATGTTGGAAACGCATCCGCCGCGGGGCCGGCGAGCGCCCAGCTGCTGCAGAACTTCATCAAAGATTCCTCTCTCTTCTGCTCTGTCCGTGTCTTCGACCGTCGTACCAAGAATCCGGTAACCGCGTTCCGCCAGTCCTTTGCATAACCCAATCGCAGTCTGTCCGCCAAATTGGACGACGATACCCTCAGGTTTTTCTTTCTCGAGGACTGCCGTGACATCCTCAATCGTGAGCGGTTCAAAGTAAAGCCTATCGGCCGTATCAAAGTCAGTAGACACTGTCTCCGGATTATTGTTGATAATGATACTCTCAATACCTGCCTTGCGCAGCGCCTTCACAGCATGAACCGAGCAATAGTCAAACTCGATGCCCTGACCAATCCTGATCGGCCCCGATCCCAGAACGACAACTTTCCGTCGATCTGTCGGCTGGACCTCATCCTCGACATCATAGCTCGAGTAGAAGTATGGGGTCGTCGCTTCAAACTCCCCGGCGCAGGTATCGACCATTTTAAAAACAGGCTTCAGGCTGTTTTGGATCCTGAAATCATAGACCTGCTGCTCATTTGCATGCCAAAGACGGGCAATCTCGCGGTCGGAATAGCCCAGCCGCTTGGCCTTTGTTAAGGCTGTTAAATCCCAGACCTGCTGCTTTATTTCTGTGGATGTCCTGACAATCCCTTCTATTTTCTTCAAAAAGTAAGGATTCCACGCATTTAACTGATTAATTTCATCTACAGTCCATCCCCTGCGGAAAGCTTCCGCGATCACGAAGAGCAGATTATCTTCCGGCAGGCTGCATCTTTTCCGAAGAAGTTCATCGTCGATGTACGCCATCTCTTCGAGCAGGATGCCGTAGGCTTTCGTTTCAAGGGAGCGCACCGCCTTTAAGAGGGCCGTCTCCAAATTGCGGCCCAAACCCATAACCTCTCCGGTCGCCTTCATTTGTGTACCAATCCTACGGTCGGCATCAGAAAATTTATCGAAGGGCCAGCGCGGGATCTTCACGACCACATAGTCGAGGGCAGGCTCAAAACAGGCCGAAGTCTTCCCGGTTACCGCATTCGGCAGTTCGGCCAGCGTATAGCCAATCGCTATTTTGGCAGCCACTTTCGCAATCGGGTAGCCGGTCGCTTTGGAAGCCAGCGCGCTCGAACGGCTCAAACGCGGATTGACCTCAATGACACAGTATTCAAGTCTTTCCGGATGCAGCGCATATTGAACATTGCAACCTCCCTCAATACCGAGGGCCGCCACGATTTTCAGGGCCGAAGTCCGAAGTGTCTGAACTTCCTTATCCGTAAGCGTCTGACAAGGCGCCATGACGATGCTGTCACCGGTATGGACGCCGACAGGATCCATATTCTCCATATGGCAAACCGTAATACTGTTGCCGCAGCTGTCCCGCAGCACCTCATACTCAATTTCTTTCCAGCCGGCTACGCTTTTTTCGATCAGAATCTGCCCAATCATACTGGCTTTGATTCCGCTGGCGGCAATCGTTGTCAATTCATCCGCATCTTTGGCGATCCCGCCGCCGGTACCGCCCAGCGTGAATGCCGGCCGAACAATCACCGGATAGCCAATTTCTTCAGCAAATTTTAACGCTTCCTGTACATCCGAAACAATCGAGCTTGCCGGGATCGGTTCCCCGATTTCGTTCATCAAGTTCCGGAAAAGCTCCCTGTCCTCCGCCTTGCTGATGCTCTCCAGCGGCGTTCCCAAAAGCGTAACGCCACAGCGGTCCAGAATACCGGCTTTGGCCAGCTGAAAAGCCAGGTTCAGTCCGGTTTGGCCGCCCATAGTCGGAATGAGTCCGTCGGGTCTTTCCTTCTCAATAATTCTCTCCAAAAACTCCAGTGTCAGAGGCTCGATATATACTTTATCGGCAATTTCCTTATCCGTCATAATAGTAGCCGGATTGGAATTGACCAGAATAATTTCCACGCCTTCTTCCCTTAAAGCCCGGCAGGCCTGCGTTCCGGCATAGTCAAATTCAGCCGCCTGTCCAATCACGATGGGTCCTGAACCAATCACCATGACCTTCTGCCAATTTTGTTTTGGCATTTACATTTCCCCCCATTTAGCGTTCAGTATCTCTGCAAAGCGGTCAAATATTTCATCATTTTCCTCAGGGCCCGGTGCAGCTTCAGGATGATATTGCACAGTTAAAACCGGATATTTTTCGTGCTTCAGGCCTTCAACTGTGCCATCATTCAAATTCGCATACATGATGTTAAACCCAGTTCCTCGAAGCGATTCTTCACTGACAGCATAACCATGGTTCTGAGAAGTCATGGTTACTTTGCCCGTTTCTTTGTTCTGAACAGGATGGTTCCCTCCGCGATGCCCAAACGGCAGCTTGTAGGTTGAAGCGCCCGCGGCCATTGCCATAATCTGATGACCCATACAAATTCCCATAATCGGTAATTCTGCAATCAGTTTCCCCATATTCTCAGCGATCTCCGGCAAACGGGCTGGATCTCCAGGTCCATTGCTCAGCACAAGTCCCTGGGGCCTCAACTCCATTATTTTCTGAGAGGGAGTCCCTGCAGGGAAAACATGCAGCCGGTAACCTCTTTTTTGCAGGCAGCGCAAAATATTCTTTTTGGCGCCAAGATCAAGTACGGCCAACTCCGGACCGTTACCGGGAATGACATATTCTTCGTCGGATGTCGCCTGGTACACCCAATGTTTTTCAGGGTCAAAATCCTGCGGCGTGCTTTTCTGCCAGAACGCTGCGGCCTGTTCCAATTCCTCGACCATTATGCCGGGCATCGTCCCGTTGTTCCGGATATAGCGGGTTAATGCCCGGGTATCAACGCCTTTTAAGCCAGGGATATTCTGTTTCATACAGAAATCCTCCAGGCTTCCATCGGCATGCAGGCTGCCTTCGCCAGCCGAGAGCTCCCGCACGATGATACCCTTAAGCAGTACCTTGTCCGCTTCGCTCTCTTCATTATGCCAGCCGTAGTTCCCGATCTGCGGGTGAGTAAATGTCAGGATTTGTCCGGCATAGGACAAATCGGTGATCATCTCCTGATATCCGCACATTGAAGTATTGAATACGACTTCCCCTTTGATCACGTGGTCTCCACCAATCCAGGGGCCAAATTTTTCTCCTTCGAAAGCTTTTCCGTCACTTAAAACCAGCCAGGCCATTATGCTTCCTCCTTATTGTCTAAAAGCTTTCTTCCAGCCATTCGTATTTTTCCGCCGACAATGGTCATTACTGGAAATCCCTGCATCTCCTGTCCCAGGAAAGGGGTATTCTGCGACTTTGTCTCCATTGTCTCCGCAGAAATCATTTCCCGGTATTCCGGGTCAAACAGAACCAAGTCGGCCTGACTCCCGGGTCGAAGCGTTCCGCCCGGCAGGCCGAAACGGCGAGCCGGGTTCACCGACCATAAAGCGATGACCTGATCTGGGGTTATTTTCCCTTTTAACACCAGGTTCTGCCAGACTGCGGCTAGGACTGTTTCCAGCGCGTTGATCCCAAACGGTGCTTCGGCGAAAGGCCGGGTCTTCTCTTCCCAGGTATGCGGGGCGTGGTCTGTCGCCAGCATATCGATCGTCCCGTCCAGCAAGCCTTCCAACAGCGCAATCTGGTCTTCTGCAGAAGGAAGCGGTGGATTGACTTTATAAGAGGCATCGGTCAGGCTAACATCCTTATCCATAAAGATCAGATGGTGCGGATTCACTTCGGCCGTTACATCCACACCCATTTTTTTTGCTTCTCTGATAATCTGCACACTTTCTTTGGTCGATACATGCGCAATATGGAGTTTCCCCCCTGTTTCAGCTGCCAGCAGCACATCCCTGGCCACCATTACGCTCTCGGCGCTTGCTGGGATTCCTCTTAAGCCGAGTCTCGCACTCATTTCACCTTTGCGCATCACACCGTGTCCGGCCAGGCTGTCATCTTCACAATGACTGATGATCGGGCAGCCAGTTAGTTTGGCATATTCCAGTGCCAGACGCATCATCTCAGCGTTCTGGATTCCTTTACCGTCATCGGAAAACGCCACTGCTCCGCCGTCGAGGATATCCATCATCTCGACCAGCTCTTTGCCAAGAAAACCTTTCGTTACCGCCGCGATCGGATAGACTCTGGCCATAGCGGCGCGTTCTCCCTGCAGCCGCACAAATTCCGTTAGCGCACGGTTGTCAACAATCGGCGTTGTATTGGCCATGGCGAGTATCGAGGTAAATCCTCCTTTTATCGCAGCTCTGGAACCGCTACGGATATCTTCCTTCTCCTCTTGACCGGGTTCGCGGAGATGCACGTGCACATCAATTAGACCGGGGAACAAATATTTTCCTTCCCCCTCAACCTGTAGCACATCGTCAAGCCTCTGGGCTTCCAGCGCTTCCAGAACGTCTGCAGGCTGCAGGCTCCCGGCTGATTTCACAATAACGCCATCTTTAACCAAGACATCATTGATCCCGGACAATCTTTGGGCCGGGTCAATCACATACGCATTCTTAATCCACAACACTGCCTGTCCCTCCTATCAACAAGTAAATCAAAGCCATCCGAACGGCAACACCGTTGGTGACCTGCTCTTCAATCACAGACTGCACACTGTCAGCCAAATCACTCGTAATCTCGACACCTCTGTTCATCGGACCGGGGTGCATGATAATAGTATCTTTGCCGGTTTGTTTTAACCTTTCCAGGCTAAGACCGTATAACCTGCTGTATTCCCGGATTGACGGAAAGAGGCCGCTTTGCTGCCTTTCCAACTGAAGACGGAGAGCCATCACCGCATCGGCCCCGGGCAGTTCTTTATCCAAATCGTAAGAGGTCTTCACACCAAGGTAATTCATTTCCGATGGCAGCAGCGTCGGCGGGCCAACCAAAACGACTTCCGCACCAAGTTTTTTCAGTCCGAGGACATTGCTCCGCACAACTCTAGAGTGCAGCACATCGCCGACAATCACAATTTTCTTGCCTTGAAGTTCGCCCAGTCTTTCCTGCATCGTAAAAAAGTCCAGCAAGGCCTGAGTCGGATGGGCATGCTGGCCGTCACCACCATTGATCACGCCGGCTGAAAGCTCATCGGCGAGGAACCCTGCCACCCCTGAGCTGCCATGCCTGATGACTACCAAATCGACTTTCATGGCCTGAAGGGTCTTCGCTGTATCCAGAAGGGTTTCCCCCTTACTTACACTGCTTTGGGCAACTGCAATATTTGACGTATCTGCTCCAAGGATTTTGGCCGCAGTCTCGAAGGAAGTCCTGGTCCGGGTGCTGTTCTCATAAAAAAGCATGACCACAGATTTTCCTCTGAGTGTCGGTAATTTCTTATTGGGTCTTGCCAGAATCTCTTTCATCGGAGCCGCAGTCTTCAAGATATGTTTGATTTCTTCCGCTGTCAGTATGTCCAGATCAAGCAGGTCCTTGTGCTTCCAATTCATGCGTACGCCTCCCATCAATCATTAAAAATTCCTCCAGCCAAAGGGCAGGAGGAATTGAATAATCAACTTTCTCGCTTTCCCTTGGCTATCTCTCAGGATAACATTTAAAGGGTTGGACTCAAAATGTTCGTTACTTTTTTTCCTGTAGGAATACTTCTTCACTTCCATCCGTTTCTTCCAGGCACACAGAAACAATTTCCCTGCTGGAAGTCGGAACATTTTTGCCGACATAATCGGCCCTGATCGGCAGTTCCCGGTGCCCCCGGTCTACCAAAACGGCCAGTTGGATTTTCGATGGTCTTCCGAGATCCAGCAGCGCATCGAGCGCTGCTCTGACTGTACGGCCGGTAAATAAAACGTCATCGACCAAAATAACGATTTTCCCATCTAAGCTGAATGGCACTTTGGTCTCATGCAACACAGGTTGAATATCAATCGTACTCAGGTCGTCTCTATAAAGTGTGATATCAAGCAGCCCGAGAGGAATCGATACACCCTCAAATTCTGCAATCCTTTCCTTAATGCGTTCCGCTAAAGGGACTCCCCTCGTCCTTATCCCGATCAGGACAAGATCTTTCGTTCCCTGATTCTTCTCCAGGATTTCATGGGATATCCTGCTAATCGCTCTGCGGATCCCGTCCGCATCCATGATCCTGTTTTTTGGCGTACCTTCCATTTGAGTTCGCCTTCTTTCAAAAATAATAAAGCTGCCTGCAGGAGCAGACAGCCATACTTCACGTACAACATTTTATCTGCCTTACCTGCCTCACGGGACAATTTTAAAGGCAACTGATTCAATTTTATTATAATTTAGTTTAGTGTACTATGCACCAAATGTCAATCGCTATTCTTTAGCTTTTCCAGAACGTCCCGAAATGATTCGGGTGGATCTGCCGTAAATGTCATCTTTTCTCCGGTCCTCGGATGAATAAAACTCAGTGTCTCGGCATGAAGAACCTGCCCAGTCATGCCAAAAGGATTTTTTTTTGGCCCGTAAAGCGGGTCTCCCAGCACAGGATGTTTCAAATAGGCCATATGTACTCTGATCTGGTGGGTCCTTCCTGTATCCAACACCGCTTTGATCTCGGTAAATTGCATAAATCGTTCCAGTACATAATAGTGCGTCACCGCATTGCGGGAATTCTTAAAAACAACCGCCATTTTCTTACGATCCTTTGGATCTCTGCCAATGGGTGCATCCACAGTTCCCGACGGTTCAGACATCAGCCCGTGAACGACAGCCCTGTAGCTTCGTCCAACACTGTGCTCTTTAATCTGATGGGCAAGATGATGATGCGCGTCATCCGTTTTAGCAACGACCAACAGCCCGGAAGTATCTTTGTCGATCCGGTGAATAATTCCCGGGCGGATGACACCATTAATCCCGGAAAGGTTTTGGCAGTGATACAGCAGTGCGTTGACCAGCGTTCCGCTCCACGCACCAGGAGCAGGATGCACCACCATGCCCTGAGGTTTATTGACCACAAGAAGATCATCATCTTCATACACAATATCCAGCGGTAATTCTTCAGGCAGAACATCCAGCTTCTGCGCAGGAGGAATACTGATCTCAATACGGTCTTCTTCCTGAACCCGGTAATTGGCCTTCTTAGGCTGGCTATTGACAAGCACGCGTTCCTGCTGGATAAGGTTTTGTATATAGCTTCTGCTCAGTGAGGTGCATTCCGCCAGCGCCGTATCCAGCCGCTGGCCGGGAGCTACCTGAACAAACTGCCATTCCTCGCTGTCCGGCTCCTCAATAAAATGATCCTGCGTTTCATCTTCAAAATAATGATTCGTCATTTGTATCCTCTTTCATTCGCATCAAAAGTATAATCAACAAGATACCGCCGATGACAATCATGCTGTCGGCGATATTAAAAATATAGGACCAGACCTTGAAATCTAGAAAATCAATCACTTTTCCGGTAAGCAATCGGTCCCAGAGATTACCGAGCGCTCCGCCCCCGATCAGACCCATGCTTACCCGCATAAGCCTTTGTCCGTGCGGCACTTTTCTTTGAAAATAGAACAGGGCGGCAAGAACAATTACAGAAACAGTGACCAGCACCCACTTTTGGCCCTGCAGCATGCCAAAGGCCGCACCGGGATTCAATATATATGTCAGATGGAAAAAGCCCGGGATAACGACCCGGCTTTCTCCCAACGTCATATTGCTTTGAACGACCCATTTACTGAGACGGTCTAAGACTAAGACAACGATCAGTGTTACCCAGGTATATAAGAATGGCAAAAGGTTACCCTCCATCTAATGAATCATTAATCCTCAATGATCACCGTTCCGGTGTCTCCGTTTTTAAGCCCCAGCGCATTCGCTTCATCGGTATCGATGTGCAGATCAAGTGCATAAGTTGATTTTACTCTGACCAGAACGTTATGAAGAATGCCGCCACGAGGTCCTTCAAAAAGCACTTTTACCATATCCTTATCCTTGATACCATACTGCAGCGCATCGTCTTCACTGGCATGGATATGACGCATCGCAGCAATGACTCCGCGTTCCAGACTTACTTTTTTATCTCCGGCTGAAATATTAATACCGGGTGTCCCTTCGGTATTACCGGAATCTCTTGCCGAAATGTTTAATCCCAGTTTAATCGCGTCTGTCACAGCAAGTTCAATCTGGGTTTCATCACGGGCAGGCCCCAGGACACGGACTCCCTCAAGTTTCCCTTTGGGACCGATCAGTGTTACAGTCTCTTCAGCCGCAAACTGTCCGGGCTGACTTAAGTCTTTCTTTTTAGTAAGTGTACTGTTTTCACCAAAAAGCTGGTTGATATGTTCCTCCGAAAGATGAAGATGACGATTGGATATTCCAACCGGAACAGAAAATGTACGCATGATGTTCACTCCTCAATGTTTGTTTGAATGATCGCTCCATGGTCCATGATCGCAACAATTGCTTGTCAAGAAGCTTTCCGATATAAATGACCGCAATACTTTAATGTTTCTATTATAAACCAGATAGCTGCAGATATCCTGCATCGTACGTTTAAGATTCAAAAAACTTCTTTGTCTTCAAAGACTCCGATTCCGGCAGATCTGGTAATGGGAATACTAGGGAACCACTGATTAATAACGTTTTTTATCATCCCAATAAATAATAAAGTGGGATAATCCCAAGTTAGCGGCCCTATCGCCGCCGATTTCAGCTGCCTTTTCCGAGTAATTCTCGAAAAAAGGCG
>NZ_JAPDHR010000049.1:0-29296 GCF_030063005.1 Dehalobacter sp. | reverse complement strand
TTATAGCATACATTACTATATATTACTATACATATAAATGAGAAAAAACAGAAAAAATATGCCCTTGAAGCCTTATGCCCCAAGGGATTCAAGTTTTCTCTATTCAACTATGCTGTAAAACTAACGATATGCACAATTGGATGGAGAAAAATGAAGATCGTCCATCACATGAAGATCATCTATCCACTTGACAAATCATTCTGAATACATTAGTATATTGAAAATAACCTATATGCTCAAACACGATGAGAGGAAAATCTGATTTAAATGTTGTTCAGAGAGCTGATGGCCGGTGCGAGTCAGCCAACATGCGATGAGATTCCATCCTGGAGTGGCCGATGACGAATTGTGACGGGTTCCGCCCGATAACGCGGATATAAGTTGGCCGATTTGGCAACATGGGTGGCAACGCGGGAATACCTCTCGTCCCTAATTTTGGGATTAGAGGTTTTATTTATATATTTCTGCAGATGAAAACGTTGTCACTTAATGAAGAAATACTGGCTAAAACTTGGGTGGCACCGCGGAATATCCGCCCCAACACTGGGGGTGGATTTTGCTTTTTTATAGGGCTATACAAAAGTGAAAGAATACTAATAGGATAATGGAGGAGGAATTTACAATGACAAGAGTATTTAATTTTTCTGCTGGACCGGCAGTATTGCCTGAAGAAGTTCTCAAAGAAGCTGCCGAGGAAATGCTGGATTATGATGTCACGGGGATGTCCGTGATGGAAATGAGCCATCGCTCCAAAGCTTTTGAAAAAATTATTGGTGATGCGGAGCAGGATCTTAGGGATTTGCTGAACATTCCGGATAATTATAAGGTGCTGTTCCTGCAAGGCGGAGCATCACAACAGTTTGCCATGGTCCCGATGAATTTAATGAAGAACAGGGTTGCTGATTACCTGAACACTGGACAATGGGCTAAGAAAGCGATTCAGGAAGGAAAGATCTACGGTAAAATCGACGTCATTGCGTCTTCAGAAGACAAAACCTATACGTATATCCCGGATATGAAGGACCTGAAGATCTCTGAGGACGCTGACTATGTGTACATTTGCCATAACAACACCATCTATGGAACGAGGTTTACAGAACTTCCTGAAACCGGTGACAAAATCCTGGTTGCGGACATGTCGTCGGATTTTCTGTCTGAACCTGTAGATGTAAGCAAATATGGTTTGATCTTTGCAGGTGCTCAAAAAAATGTCGGCCCGGCCGGCGTTGTCGTCGTCATTATTCGGGAGGACCTGATTACGGATGATGTGCTGCCGGGGACGCCTACCATGTTAAAATACAAAACACAGGCAGACAACAAGTCACTTTATAACACACCACCGGCCTATGGCATTTATATTTGCGGCAAAGTATTTAAATGGCTGAAAAAACTGGGCGGACTCGAAGTCATGAAAAAAATCAATGAGGAAAAAGCCGCAATTTTATATGACTATCTTGATTCCAGCAAAATGTTTAAAGGAACAGTCGTTAAGAAAGACCGTTCACTGATGAATGTGCCGTTTGTAACCGGATTAGAAGAGCTGGACAAGAAATTTACCAAAGAAGCCAAAGAGGCCGGCTTGGTAAATTTAGAAGGTCATCGCTCAGTCGGCGGAATGAGAGCGAGCATTTACAATGCGATGCCCATGGAAGGCGTGAAAGCGTTAATCGCATTTATGAAAAAATTTGAAGAAGGAAACATCTAGAAAGTAATTCTTCATACCATCAGAGTAAAGGAGTATCTATATGTTTAAAATCAATTGTTTAAATCCGATTGCCAAGATTGGGCTGGACAATTTCTCGGAAGAATATGCTATTACGGATAACTATGAAGAGGCGGATGCCGTTCTGGTCAGAAGTGCCAGTGTTCATGAACTGGACCTGCCGGATTCTCTGCAGGCAATTGCCCGGGCCGGAGCAGGAGTGAACAATATACCGATTGATAAATGCGCTGAAAAAGGGATTGTTGTTTTTAATACACCGGGGGCTAATGCCAATGGTGTTAAGGAATTGGTACTGACCGGACTGTTTCTGGCATCCCGTGACATTATCGGCGGCGTAAATTGGGTGAATTCTGTTAAAGATGATCCGGATGTTGCTAAACTTGTTGAGAAAAATAAGGCCAAGTATGCAGGTATTGAAATCAGCGGCAAGAAACTGGGTGTAATCGGGCTTGGGGCGATTGGGGTTCTCGTAGCAAATGCGGCGATGAAACTTGGCATGGAAGTATACGGGTATGATCCGTTCATTTCTGTCCGCTCGGCCTGGCATTTGTCTAAATATATCAAGCCCAGCAAATCCTTGGCGGAGATTTATAAAGAATGTGATTTCATCAGCATCCATGTACCCTTGTCCGATGCAACTCAGGGGATGCTGAATGAAGAAGCCTTCAAAATGATGAAAAACGGCGTCCGCATTCTAAATTTCTCGCGCGATTCTTTAGTCAATGAAGAAGATATGATTGCAGCACTAAAAGTTGGCAAGGTATTCAAATATGTTACCGACTTTCCTACTCCTAAAATGGCGCCTCTGAATGAAGTCGTTGCTATTCCGCACCTGGGAGCTTCCACCTGTGAATCAGAGGATAATTGTGCGGTGATGGCTGTCAGCCAGCTCATGGATTATCTTGAAAACGGCACGATCAGAAATTCCGTGAACTATCCGGACTGTGACAACGGTTATCCTGATAATGCCGGCCGTCTCGCGATTCATCACAAAAATATCCCGAATATGATTGGTCAGTTCACTTCGGCCCTAGCTCAGGAGAATATCAATATCTCTGATATGATTAATAAGAGCAAAGGCCAGTATGCCTATACCTTGGTTGATATTGAGATACCATCCACACCGGAAATAAAGCAGAAAATTAAAGCGATTGAAGGAGTCTACAGAGTCAGGATTGTAAAATAATGAAAATTGATATCATTGGTAATGGGAGGGTTCGATTTGGCTACAATCAGACCGTTTAAAGCGCTGCGGCCGAGGGAAGAACTTGCTGCGAAAGTCGCAGCACTTCCTTATGATGTCTATAACCGCGAAGAAGCATTGGCTGAAGTAAGAAAAGAACCGTTGTCGTTTTTGCAGATTGACCGGGCAGAGACCCAGTTCACTCCTGAGGTCAGTCCTTATGATATCCGGGTCTATGAGAGAGCGAGAGACAGTCTGCAGGAAATGATCCAAAATGGCGTTTTTGTCAGGGAGGATAGACCCTGCTATTATGTGTATGAACTGGTGATGGATGGCCGTTCCCAGACGGGTTTGGTCGGATGTGCCGCGATGGATGATTACCTGAACAATGTTATCAAAAAACATGAAAAAACCAGAGAAGATAAGGAAATTGACAGAATTAATCATGTCGACATTTGCAAGGCTCAGACCGGCCCGATTTTTTTGGCTTATCGGTCTCAACAGGGAATCAATGAGGTTGTCAGCCGAATTAAACAAGAAAGCCCCCTCTATGATTTCACTGCTCCGGACGGAATTAGACATACCGTTTGGAAAATAGATGGGGATCATGATTTGGCTGCGATCTATTTCGGATTTCAAAATACCCGAAGCATCTATATTGCGGATGGACACCACAGAGCTGCTTCGGCGGTGAAAGTAGGCTTGCGCAGAAGAGACGCCCATCCCGGTTTTACCGGAGAGGAAGAATTCAACTATTTTCTTTCTGTCCTTTTCCCGCACGATCAATTGATGATCCTGGATTACAATAGAGTAGTCAAAGATCTTAACGGTTATCAGAAAGATGCCCTGCTGAAAGAAATAGAAAAAGCATTTATTGTAACCAAAACGGGTGCTGAACCCTATAAGCCTCAGAAAAAAGCTGTCTTTGGTATGTATCTGGAAGAATCATGGTATAAACTGGAGGCCAGGGCTGAGATCCTTTCCGATGATCCTGTGGAAGGCTTGGACGTTTCACTGCTGCAAAATCATCTCTTAACACCGATCCTGGATATCAAAGATGTCAGAACGGATAAACGAATCGATTTTGTCGGTGGGATACGCGGCCTGAAGGAACTGGAAAAGCGGGTGGCCAGTGATATGAAACTTGCTTTTTCGATGTATCCGACATCGATTGATGAACTTTTTGCGGTATCTGATGCAGATAAGCTTATGCCGCCCAAATCTACCTGGTTTGAACCCAAACTGAGAAGCGGACTGCTTATTCACGAACTGGAATAGGGTTGACTTGCAACCCGGTATAGTACTATACCGGGTTAGCATCTAGTCTGCCGTTAAAAATATTTTTGAGCCATACACATAGGATGATAGTTTTTGTTTCATGATAAAGTCAGATGATATTTTAATGGTTAATGAGGCGGAGCGGTTGTTTATTCTATGAGTGAAAGCATGCGTGATCGGAGGTAACTATGTCAATTAATGTTACGGATGAATTTCTTAAGCTTGTTTCCATTGACAGTCCGTCCAAAAAAGAAGGGAAACTCGCAGGCTATCTAAAACGAAGGTTGAAAGAGCTCGGTGCTGATGTCTATGAGGACCATTCCGCCGCCAAAACAGGGAGTGATACGGGCAATCTGATCGCAGTACTGCAGGGCAACAGTGAGGGTGCACCGGTGATCATGCTTGCAGCTCATATGGATACGGTAGCATCCACTGAAGGAATGACACCCCGGATTGAGGAAGGGGTCATTTACAGCGATGGACAAACCATCCTTGGGGCGGATGATAAAGCTGGAATAGCCGTAATACTCGCAGTACTGAGCAGGCTTCAGGAAGACAAGCATATCCTGCATAGTCCGGTTGAAGTTGTTCTGACAGTCCAGGAAGAAATTGGTCTTTATGGTATAAAAAATCTTGATTATGCCCTTAAAGCTGACTTCGGCTATGTCTTGGATGGTGACGGCCCTGTGGGTACCGTAGTCCACGCAGCACCTTCTCATATCACGCTTGATCTGGTTGTTCAGGGTAAAGCTGCACATGCGGGCCTGGCGCCTGAAACGGGCGTGAATGCAATTGTTGTTGCGTCCAAAGCCATTGCAGACTTGAAATCAGGAAGGATAGACCAGGAAACAACGAGTAATTTCGGGATCATTACCGGTGGCACAGCACGCAATGTGGTTGCTGAAAAGGTACAAATCACGGCAGAGGTACGAAGTCATGATCAAGCGAAACTTGAAATTGAAACCGATAAAATTCTTGAAAAATTTGAAACTGTTGCAGCCAAGAACCAGGCAAATTTCAGCTATACGAAGGAACTCGCCTATGAAGCGTTTAGCATAGATCCTGCACATCCGGCTGTTCAAAATTTACTGGAGGCAGGGAAGACACTCGGCATTCACACGGAATTAACTTCGACTGGCGGAGGACTTGATGCCAATATTCTAAATTCCCGCGGCATACCGTGTCTGGCACTGGGCCTTGGGAATCATAACCCGCATACGCGCGAAGAATATGTCGAAATTGACCAGATGGAAAAATCCGTCGAATTCGTACTTGAGGCTTTGTCTTATTCATAGGATATACTGAGGTGACGACAAATGTGGGAACGTATTCGTCGTGAACTTTTAGTGGAATACTATTGGTGGAAAAGGCAGAAATTAAATAAAAGACGTTTGGATAGTCCAATTGGTCTTCTGGGAATACTGTTAATAACCGTCGGAATTATTCTGATGGTGATCATCGGGCAGGGTATTGGGGCACTGTTCCGTAATATGATACCTTTCGTAAGCGGGACACAGGTTGCCGGTACCTACTGGTCTTCCGTTTTTTTGGCCTTAAAGATCAGCCTGCTGTTAATCGTAATGATGATTGGTTTTGCCGGCATCATCATCTATAAATTATTCAAACGTAAAAAATAAATGGTTCTATCAATGACTGACTTCCAAGAAAAATGTTTAAATATGAACATTTGTGTATCTTTGTTGTCTTAAAAGAATAATAAAATATATTCTTAAGATATTGTACAAGTCTTATTGCAGGCAGCAGTAATATCTGCTAAAATTGATAAATTGAGGGGGGGTAAGATTTTTGGATAGTTTTTCCAATATTGTGCAAGAAATTTTTAACGTTACTATGATTTCTCTACAAGTCATCATTATTTTTGTGACTTTGTATTATTTTATTTTATCGATTCTGGGGATGCGTCGGAAACCTGAAGATGATGAATTTGAACCCAAGAATAGATTTGCGATTGTCGTTGCCGCCCATAATGAGCAAAGGGTAATCGCGCCGTTGATTAACAACCTTAAAAATCTGGATTATCCGAGAGAACTTTTTGACATCTTTGTTGTAGCCGATAATTGCACGGATAACACTGCTTACCTGGCAAAAAAAGCTGGAGCCTATGTGTACAAGCGTTTTGATGAGACAAAACGCGGAAAAGGCTATGCCTTGGAATACTTATTTTCGAAGATTTTTGCTTTAGACCATACGTATGATGCTTTTGTTTTGTTTGATGCCGATAATCTCGTCAAGGGTAACTTCCTCAGAGAGATGAATAAAAAGCTCTGCCAGGGAGATCAAATCATTCAGGGCTATGTGGATTCCAAGAACCCTTATGATACATGGGTTACCACTTCATTTTCAATTGCATTTTGGATGATGAACAGGCTGGTTCAGCTGGCCAGGTTCAATTTCGGAGTTTCCAATACCCTGGCCGGTACAGGGATGTGTATTTCCTACGATGTACTTAAGAAATTTGGCTGGGGAGCTCATTCTTTGGTTGAAGATCTTGAGTTTACGATGAAAGCCCTGGTATATGGGATAAAAACCAGCTGGGCGCATGACGCGGTCGTCTATGACGAAAAGCCGCTTAGCTTTGTACAGTCCTGTCATCAAAGGAAACGCTGGGCTCAGGGGCAGGTTGACGTTGCCTGCAGATATTTGCCTATTCTTCTTGTAAAAGGATTCCGCGAGAAAAAGTGGCTGTATTTTGATGCAGCGATGCATCTCTTTCAGCCGTTCTTCCTGATTATTTCGGCTTCGTTTATTTTGATGCAGGTGTTATTCTTTCTGCGCCCTTATTATGTCAACTTGTTTATTGACTATATTCCTGCAGGTGTCTGGCAGGTTCTTTCCGGAAGTGTTGTTGTTTTTGCCATATTGTCCCTGTACTTGGACAAAAAGCCAACAAAGGCCTATTTTGGCTTGATTCTGTATCCGATCTTTATGTACAGCTGGATACCGATCATTATTGCCGGGTTTATTCATCGCAACAAGAAAGAGTGGTCGCATACGCTACATACCCGCTCGATTAATTATGAGGAAATTCGTGCGGAAGAAAAAGTATCGACCAGCTGAATAACCTCAACGGTAAAGAATACAGAAGACCCGGCTTTGACCGGGTCTTTTCGCGTGCTGTGGAATAACAATCCACCAAAAAATGTCTTGTTTTTACGCAAAAAATCCTTTGACACACCATCGATATTTGTGTATACTATAATTCGTCACAGCAAGCCTGGGTGATTAGCTCAGCTGGGAGAGCGCCTGCCTTACAAGCAGGATGTCGGCAGTTCGATCCTGTCATCGCCCACCAAACTCGAAGTTCGAAGTTCGAGGCGCGAAGTTCGAAAAAGCATATTAAGATATTGCTTGAAGAGCGGAAGGTACGAACTGAACATCGGGAAACTTACTGTAGAGGAATACGAAGGTTCGAATATCGAACGTCGTGCCTCGAATATCGAATTGGCCCCGTAGCTTAGTGGTTTAAAGCGCCTGCCTGTCACGCAGGAGATCGTCGGTTCAAATCCGATCGGGGTCGCCATAACAGAAGTCCGAGACCAGAAGCCCGAGGTCCGAAAGGGAGAGGGCTCCGGCTTGGATATAAAGATGTTAGGTAGAATGTATGATGATTCGCTAAAATCGGCATCTGACATCGTACCTCGAACATCGATTATGCCTCGGTAGCTCAGTCGGTAGAGCAGAGGACTGAAAATCCTCGTGTCGGCGGTTCGATTCCGTCCTGAGGCACCATGATCATGCGGGTGTAACTCAGTGGTAGAGTGTCACCTTGCCAAGGTGAAAGTCGCGAGTTCGAATCTCGTCACCCGCTCCAAAAGTAAACTTACGGCGGCATAGCCAAGTGGTAAGGCAGAGGTCTGCAAAACCTTTATCCCCCAGTTCAAATCTGGGTGCCGCCTCCAAACGCCGAAGTGGCGGAACTGGCAGACGCACGGGACTTAAAATCCCGCGAGGTTTACCCCTCGTACCGGTTCGATTCCGGTCTTCGGCACCAATTTTGGGTTTGTAGCTCAGCTGGTTAGAGTACTGCGTTGACATCGCAGGGGTCGGAGGTTCGAGTCCTCTCAAACCCACCAAAATTCGTCTAAAAACCCGCTATTCATGCGGGTTTTATGATTTGCAAGGCAGGGATTTCCCTGTTTTTTTATATGGATTTGAAAAAAGCAAAAAAAGAAGGGATTATCCCCCCATTGCCTCCACTAATTTCCTTGTTCCCACCATATTGATGGCCCTTTTCAAATTATAAGCAAGAAAACTAAGCCCCAGCTCGCCTGTGGCTTTCTCTATGCCCTTACACAACAGATAGTGAGCGCCATGGTACCATTTAACCGTGCCAAAAGAATGTTCAGACAGACATAAGCGGAGCTTTTGGGGCGGGATATCGTCACGAAATCTGTGCCTGAAAGATAATAATTTGCATTGTTTTTCTTTAAAAATGCATACAGATACACTCTAATATGACATAATATAGAGTGTAAATGTACAACAAGGGGTGGCACATGATGAAAACTATTGACAAAATTAAAGAGATTCTCAAACAAAACAATGGCATTATTACTGCCTCACAGGTTACTGATGCCAATATTTCAAGGCATTATCTTAAGAAAATGCTGGACATAGGGGCCTTGGCAAAGGTTGACCGGGGGATTTATATCAAGCCGAAAATGTGGGAAGATAAAATGTATATCTTGCAGTACAAGTATAGCCGTGGCATCTTTTCCCACGAAACGGCCTTATATATTCATGGTCTGACGGACAGGATACCCCAGAAATATACCATGACGTTTCCCTATGGATATCATACGCACTCTCTGAAAGAAGAAAATGTAATCATAAAAAAATCCGTTAAGGATCTGTACGAGCTCGGGTTGACCAAGGGCGTTTCGCCCTGCGGCAATCCCATACGCCTGTACGACGTGGAACGAACGCTGTGCGATATTGTTAAAGGCAATAACACCTGTGATATTCAGATTGTGAATCAGGCCATGAAGCAGTATGCCAAGATGCCGGGAAACAATATCCCGCTGCTTTTTGACTATGCGGAGAAAGTACGGGTAAAGCCTAAAATACTGAACTATATGGAGGTGCTGCTGTGAGAACGAACAATCCAATGCAGTTAAAAGCCTATATAAGATGGCTGCTGAGAAAAACATTTCCGCCCAGCTTGTAATGCAGAACTACATGCTGGAAAGGCTGTTGGAACGTATTTCTCTATCCAAGTATCACCCGAATCTGATTTTGAAAGGCGGTTTTTTGATCTCGGCCATTGTCGGACTGGATACAAGGGCAACGATGGATTTGGATACCACAATCAAAGGCTTTGACGTGAAAAGTAGAACTGTATTATCAAACTATAAAGCAGTAATGGAAAACATTGCTTCAAGCGAACAACTGAAAGGCTTCTGGGAAAAATACCAATCAAATTTTGATTATGCACGTGACGTTGATTTTGCTGATGCCTGCCAAACGATCAGCCAAATTTTCCAAGAAATCGGTTTTTAAGAAACAAAAAAACTTTATCTGATTAAGATTTTGAGTTTGTTTGTGCTATAATACAGTTCAAATGTCAACGATTTTTAAAAAAAATCATATTGACAGTAAAAGGTATAGTAATCCTCCGTTTAAGCAATGCTCCGGATGCAGGTTCTGGGACGAAAGGAAATGTATCGGAGGTTGTTTAGGCTATAATATCAAGGGAAAATCATCTACCTGCTGTGCCGGATAGCTTTCCTCAAGGTGATTGTATAGAAAATTCTTCCATTTACGTTTTCCAAAAATTCAAAGATATTTATTTTATAACAACGTTTTTATATGACTTCCGGTTGTCTGAAATTCTATGGACATAGCAAAAATAATGGCGTATAATTCAAAATACAAATATTTGAGTCAAGAAAGACTCTATTAACTTATTACAAATAAGTGTCGATAAACTAAACATCTAATGATAATTAGCCATGAAGGTTGAAAAATCCGCAGGAGCGGGCAGTCAGCATTCGTGGTTTTTATTTTTATGAAGTATAAAGTGCCAATCAAATATTGCAAACGCAGACTAAAGGAAGTGAACGCATTGGTAAAGATATGTATTTTTTGTTGCTCAAAAGTTACCCAAAAACTGGGGTGTTCCAGTACCCAATGTCTCTGTGCACTGTTTCTCGAATCTGTAGGCAAGATATTTCCAGAAGAAGAAAACCTTGTGCTAGAGAATATCTTTGGTGAAAGGAAAATTGTTAAGGCGAAAATCAAAGGAATTGAACTGGTAGATCAGAGAATCGTGCTGAAAAAATAGGTTGAAAATTTTTTTTAATATAGACATGTAATTTAATATATCTTATAATTTGACTATCAAAAATGAGTAATGAAGACTCATAGGATATTTAGATCCAAAAAAACAAACGAAAGATATGGATTAGAGTAAGCCACGAAGGCTGAGAAACATCCGCAGGAGCGGAGGTTCAGCTTCGTGGTTTTCTATTTTTGCAAATTCCGTATTTTAGTAACAAGAAAACAATGAGAATTTTAATCCCCCCCTAGCGGATTGTAGAATATGGGAAACCCTGATATTCTGATTTTTAACTGAGGTGATAAAAATGAATATTGAAGAAATCCGCGAAAGATGGAACCTGAAAGAACAAAACAAAAAAGCCAGCGTAGATATGTGGAATTCAATGGCCGGAAGCTTCGGTGAAAATGTTCGCCCTGGTTTTGAGGAAGATGCGTTTTTGAAGCTGCTGCTAAACAAGAATATGCTGAATCCGGAGGGACTGATCCTGGATATCGGCTGCGGCGCGGGCAAATATGCGTTGGCCTTAGCCGGGAGATGCAGCCAGGTAACTGGTGTTGACCTGTCTCCCCAAATGATTGCGATTGCCGAACAAAAAAAGAAAGAATATAAAATCGACAACGCTGCTTTTTATTGTGAGGATTGGCATAACCTGGATCTTGTGCAGGCCGGGTGGCAACACAAATTCGACCTCGTGTTTGCCCATATGACGCCGGCCGTTCAAAGTGCGGATACTTTTGAAAAGCTGAGTGCCGCGTCGAAAGGCTGGTGTATACTCTCCAAGCCGATTCGGCGAACCGATCCGGTGTCTGATGTCGTTAAAGCGCTGGCTGGAATTAAGGAGAAGCGGGAAAGCAGTGACGAAGAGCTGGTATTCGCGTTTGAACTTCTTTGGCGTCAGGGGTATCTTCCGGAACTGCAATACGAGAAGCAGGTCTGGAAAATGAAGAAAACGTTGGAGCAAGCAAAAGGGTTGTATATCAACCGGATAAAAACCTACCGCGATATTTCCTCTGCAGAGGAAAAAGAAATCGAAACCTATTTGGGATCTCTGGCCAAGGACGGTTTTGTTTATGAAGAGGTTGATACAACCGTTGCAACAATGGTTTGGCAAGTTTAATGAAATACCGAATCGATAATAGCAAGCAAGGAGGAACTAAAATGTGTGTAAAACCTACTGAATGGGAAAAGGCGGTGGAATTCCATGGACATCAGTGTCCGGGACTGGCTATCGGCTATAAAGCGGCAGTCACGGCTCGGGAAAAGATGGGCGTGCGCTTTTCTGTGGATGAAGAAATTGTCTGTGTTACCGAAAACGATGCCTGCGGCGTCGATGCGATCCAGGTCATGACCGGCTGCAGCATGGGAAAAGGGAATCTGATCTATAGGGGAACCGGTAAAATGGCGTTCAGTTTTTTTAACCGGAGAAACGGGGAAAGCCTGCGATTAATTCTAAAGCCGTTTGAAGGGGAAATGAACAGGGAAGAGCGTCAGGCATATATCCTGAACGCCCAGGCAGAAGAAATTTTTCAGATGATGAAACCAAGTTATGAATTGCCTGAAACGGCAAGGCTCTTTACCTCAGTAGTTTGTGAAGTCTGCGGAGAAAACGCGCCGGAACATAAAATCAGATTGCAGGACGGCAAAAAAGTCTGCCTGGACTGTTTCAAAGATTACGGCAGGGGCTGGTAGAGATATAACGGTAGAAAAAAATTAAAAGGAACAAGACTTAATGAAGCATAAACAAACTGATGCGGGTAATTTACAAGAAAAGGATATTTATCACCAATATACGCATAAGAAAAAAATAGTGATTTTGGTGCTGGCTTTTTTAATTGTCTTGTTAGCTATAGCCGCGGTCAACGCCGGCTCATTTAATCTCAATCCGCTTCAGGTAATTCAATCGCTCCTGGGAAAAGGAAGCGATGCTTCCAGTGTTGTCATCTGGCAAATACGGATGCCCAGGATTCTGGCGGCGATAACTGCCGGCGCCGGGTTGGCGGTGGCCGGATGTGTCATGCAAAATAATCTGAGGAACCCGCTGGCCGCGCCCGATACGCTGGGGGTCTCCCATGCGGCGGCTTTCGGAGCGAATATTGCTATTATTGTTTTAGGTGCCGGCAGTATTTCCAGTACAAGTACGGATGCGGTGACCATCAATAATCCCTATCTGGTTACGCTTTGTGCTTTTGCCTGTTCCATGGCGGCAACGCTGGTGATTCTGCTGTTGGCAGGAATACGGGGGTTTTCGCCCGAAGCCATGATCCTGGCAGGGGTAGCGCTGAATTCCCTGTTTATGGCCGGAACCATTCTGATCCAATATTTTGCCAGTGATGTCCAGGTGGCTGCTGCAGTTTTTTGGACTTTCGGGGATCTGGGAAGGGTTGCCTGGCGGGAAGTATTGATTCTGGCCTGCCTGGTAATTTTCGCCTTTATTTATTTCCTGTTTAAAAGGTGGGACTATAACGCGCTGGACAGCGGAGAAGAAACCGCCAAAAGTCTGGGCGTTCACGTAAAAAGAGTCCGGCAGGGAGGTATGTTTGTTTCGGCGTTAATAGCGTCTGTAGCCGTATCTTTTCTCGGTATTATCGGTTTTGTCGGACTTATCGCGCCTCAGATCATGCGCAGGATTATCGGCGGTGATCACCGCTACCTGATACCGGCTTCCGCTCTGATGGGATCCGTGCTGATGCTTTTTTCTGATACAATCGCCAGAACCATGGTTGCACCGGTGGTTCTTCCGGTCGGGGCTATTACTTCTTTTTTTGGCGCGCCGCTCTTTTTGTACTTGCTGGTGAGGGGGTATCAAAGACGATGATTTTATCCGTCAAAGGATTGGCGTTTCAATATCCGAGCCGGGAGGTATTGCAGGATATTAATTTTACCGTGGCCAAAGGAGATTTTCTGGCTATTCTGGGAGTAAACGGCGCGGGGAAATCCACGCTGCTGAAATGCCTGAATAAAGTGTTAAGCCCTCATGCCGGCACGGTGTTTATCCGGGAGGAAGATACCGGCAAGCTTAGCCGGAGGGAACTGGCCAAAAGAATCGGTTATGTTGCCCAACGCCAGGAAGGTGCCTTCGCCACGGTATTTGATGCTGTTCTTTTAGGAAGAAAACCGTATATTCAATGGGAAGCTTCCCAAAAAGATCTGGAAATCACCCGTAAGGCTTTAAAATCGCTGGATCTGGAAGGATATGCCTTGCGTTACCTGAATGAACTCAGCGGAGGAGAACAGCAAAAAGTTGTCATTGCCAGGGCCTTGGCGCAAGAACCGGAACTTCTTTTGCTGGACGAACCGACCAGCAGCTTGGATTTGAAAAACCAGTTTGAGGTCGCCAAAATTGTCCGGAATGTTGTCCAAGACAACCAAATGTGCGCGGTGGTCACGATGCATGACTTGAATCTGGCGATCCGATATGCCAATAAGTTCCTCCTGCTGAAAAACGGCGTTATTTTTGCAGCCGGAGGTCTTGAAGTGATGACGCCCGAAAATATTGAAAGTGTTTATGCTGTACCGGTCAAAATCAAAGAAATCGAGGATATTCCGGTTGTGGTGCCGGTTTAAATATTCCGACCCAATGAGAGTATCAGGACAAAAAATTAAACTGAAGGAAAATATGAATTGGAGGGTAAAAATGAAAAGAAAGTTTATCTCACAAAGACAATTAATCGCCCTGACCCTGGCGGCGTTATTCTGTCTGACATTTTTGTTCAGCGGGTGTTCCGCCCAATCTTCCCAGAATGCTTCTGCGAAAATCACTGTGACGGATACGCTGGGAAGACAAGTTGAAATCAACGGAACAGCTAAAAAAGTGGTTGCGATCGGTCCAGGAGCCTTAAGGCTTTGCTGCTATTTCGAGAATACGGATATATTTGCGGGTATTGAGCAAATGGAAATCGACAGTCCGACAGGAAGACCATACCTTTACGCCAATCCGTCGCTGGCGAAGCTTCCGGTTATTGGGCCGGGAGGACCCAATAACGCTCCGAATCCGGAACAAATCCTTGCCGTAAAACCGGATGTTATTTTTACAACTTACGCAGCGGATCAAGCCACTGCCGATAACTTGCAGTCCAAAACCGGTATTCCGGTTGTGGCGTTAAGCTATGGCCAAACATCAACTTTTGATCCCAAGGTCGATGTTTCCCTGACACTTATCGGCAAAATTATCGGCATGGATAAAAGGGCTCAGGAATTAGTCGGCCTGATGGCCCAATACAAGACGGATCTGGATACCAGGACAAAAGATGTGGCTGACACTCAGAAACCATCCGCTTATGTCGGCGGCTTAGGAATGAAAGGCGTCCACGGCATAGAGAGTACGCAGGGCAATTACTCGCTCTTTAATGCCGTCCATGCCAAGAATGTAGTTGATGAAACGGGCAAAACAGGTTCTTTGATGATTGATAAAGAAAAACTGATCAGTTGGAACCCGGATAAGATTTTTCTTGATGGAGCCGGATACCCTTCCGTACTTGAAGACTATAAGAAAAACCCTAAGTTCTATCAAAGTTTGTCTGCAGTAAAGAACGGGGAACTCTATGCCCTGCTTCCGTATAATTACTATACGACCAATATTGATACATCAATCGCTGATGCTTATTATATCGGTAAAGTCCTTTATCCGGAGCAGTTTAAGGATATTGATCCGGAGAAAAAAGCGGCTGAAATTTATCAGGCGCTTTTAGGAAAAGATGCTTATGCCCAGATGGCTAAGGATTTTGGCGGGTTTAGGAAGCTTGAGCTGAAGTAAAACGCTTTTTATCAGTCAATCGTTAGCTTTTAAAAATTAAAACCCATCAGGCTGAAAAACACACCTGATGGGTTACTTCTAATCATTATAGTAAAGAGGTGTTTCATGTGATACTGGAACCGCGTAAAAGAGAACAGATTATGCCGTTACCGGTCGCCCTTATTTCGACAATGAGCAAAGACGGTGTGCGTAATATTGCTCCCTGGTCAAATATTACCCCAATCCTAAGACCCTATGAGGAAATCGTTTTGGCTTCCTGGATAAAGAGAGATACATTAATCAATATCCGACAAACCGGAGAATTTGTCATCAATATCCCTCCGGCTAATCTGGCTGATGCGGTGATGGTTTGTTCCAAAAATTATTCTCCGGAAGTTGATGAGTTTCTGAAAGCCGGTTTAACACCGTTCCCGTCCAAACAGATCAAAGTTCCGGGAATTGAAGGGTGTTTGGCCTGGGCGGAATGCAAGCTGGTTGAAGAAATACTCAGGGAAAAGTATTCGTTGGTGATTGGTCAAGTTGTTCACCTGGAGGTAAATGCGTCCTTTTTCAATGAGGACGGAGACATGGATTTTGAACGTGCTCGGCCGCTTTCAGTGATGTTGGGTAATGAACAAATGTGGTTTACGAGGCCGGTTTTTACCGGAAGGAAAGCAGACTATGCCGAGATGTTTGATAAATGAGCAAAATAGTTGAATAGAACTATCGTCCTTCAATATCAAGGAGGTTAGCGTGAAAATTACAGTCTTATATGTCAGTGTTACCGGCAATACGGAAAAAATGGCGGGTTATATTCAGCAAGGAATTGAAGAGGTCGGTTGTATAGAAGTAAAGCTGATGAATCTGGTGCAGGAAGATACTGTCGATTATGAATTTGTTGAGGACAGCCAGGCGGTTATTATCGGGACCCCGGCCTATGCGGCAGACTTGAGCTGGCAGTTGAAAAAGTGGTTTGATACGGATTGGAATTGCAGTTTGGCAGGGAAACTCGGCGCGGCTTTTGCCACGGCAAATTGCCTGCATGGTGGGGCAGACCGGGCGATTTCTAGTGTTTTGAGTCATATGCTGGTCAAGGGTATGCTGGTATACTCATCCGGGATGGGCTGCGGCAGACCGTTCATTCATTTGGGACCTGTAGCGTTAAGAGACGATCTGGAGGGGAAAGAAGATCTATTTCAGTTGTTTGGAAGACGGGTTGCGGAAAAAGCAGTGGAATTATTTCACTAAAGTCGTATTTGAGATGCGTCATAGGCAATTTCCCCTGTTTCATATATTGCTAGTAAATAAAATACTAATAGAGTGTTTTGTTTTCGAATTTTTCACTTTCGCCGACATAAATTTAAGTAATTTCTCTTTTTCCAACATGTTTATCCTCCAGGCTTAAATAAGGCGGGCAAGGCCCATACCAAGAAACACTCCCAGAAAACCAATAATAATACTAACCAATGTATAAATGCCCGCAGTTAAAATATTTCCATCTTTCAACAGCATGATCGTCTCGTAGCCAAAGGTGGAAAATGTGGTAAAAGCCCCTAAAAAACCGACTGTCATAGCTAACCGCATTTCCGGACTTAAGGTAAGTTTGTCCAAAAAGAGGGTATTAAGGAATCCCAATAAAAATGCTCCGGTAAGGTTGCAGCTAAATTTATTGGAGTCCTACCGGCGACTATGTTTTTCAAATATGGCAGACGGGATGGTATCTATACCACGCTGCTAATGAGTACCGGCTTAACTTTTGGGACAATTTCAGCCCTCTATGGGTTAACCAATCAGTATATTACCAATTCTCAATATAGCGTGATTGTTTCAGTCGTAATACTAAGTGCTGTTATTCCTACTTTGATAGCTCAAAAATTCTTCTTTCCTCGAAATCTATTAAAAGGAGGACAAAGCGATGGAAATCAATAAGATTCTTGTGGGGTTTGACGGTTCACCCAGCAGCAGGAAGGCACTGGAGTACGCTAAAGAATTAAGCAACAAACTTAATTCATCTGTTACAGTTTTAACTGTAGTCCGATTGCCTGATTTTAGCCAAAGCATGGACGAAGTAGAGGAAACCATTGAAGAAGCGCAAAGAAAAATTGAGCCGCTGCATCAAGAAATTCGAGAAACAGGGCTTAAGGAAGGAATGAAAATTGCAACGGAAATTGTCCACGGGCATCCGGCTGAAAAACTCATTAGTTATGCAAAAGAGAATGGGTTTGACCTAATCATTGTTGGCACAAGAGGCTTGGGAGGGTTTAAAAAACTCGTGATCGGCAGCGTGGCTCAGAAAGTAGTAAGCTATTCTGCCATACCTGTTTTAACTGTTAAAGATGGACGTTAATAAAGGACTGTTCTATTAAATCTCTGCAACGATTTTACCCATGTCGCTTGTGTCATAACCGCCTATATTCGCAAATTCATTTTTAAAAGCTGGAGAACGGATGATATTTAACATTGTTTGAATTTCTGGAGTTTGGAAATTCTCTTTTTTGACAACTAAATCATAGCGTTCTTTTTTCAGTGGAATGAAATCAATATTATCGACCTGTCTCGCGATCTTTTCGTTGCCCACGGCCACATCAGCCTCTCCGCTGCTTACGGCACTGGCAACTGCCAAATGGGACTGGTTTTCTTTCTTATACCCTCTAATTGTGCTTCCGTATATCCCAAGGAGCTTTAAATTCTCATCAAGAAGAACTCTGGAACCAGCCCCAAATTCCCTATTAATCATGGTAATGTCATCCCGGCCAAAATCTGCCCAGGTCGTGATCCCTTTTGGATTTCCTTTGGCCACATATAATCCCTGCATACGGCAGGTAAGGTGAATAATCACTGTGGGAATACCGGGAAGCAGTCTTCTGACATAGGGGACGTTATATTGATCTGTATCACTATCCCACAAATGCGTAGAGGCAACATTGATCTTATTTTTGTATAAGGAAACCAAGCTGTCATAACTCCCTATGTAAGCTCTTAGCGCGTGAATATCATGTAGTCTCATGTAATTGGAAAGAATATCGAGAATCAGATCCTGGCCGCAAATAATAAATCCATCTTGCTTCTTTTCAATGCCTAACAAGCTGAAGGCGCCCAAAGTGCCGGATGGTGAACTCGGGCTGAATGGGCCTTTTTTGGAACGGGATATATAATCCTGCACGTCGTTTTCTGTGAAACGGACTTTTCTTCCTACCTTGTAGGAGACGATTTCGCCTTTTTTAATGAGATCATAGATTGTGCTTTTGCTTACATGAAGCATGTCAGCCACATCTTGGGTTGACAAAGCTTTTTTTTCGCCCATTTTATATCCTCCTATACTTCAGATGGTATGACAATGAGTACCCAAATAATCATTTGAATATATAAACCGTTGACTTTTTGTGTGAAATTGTACTAATATAGATATTAAACGTCATATATACACATCTTTGTCTCAATTCGTATTATATCGTACATTTTTACACGAGGCAAGTACGAATTAATACGAAAAGAGATAAAGAAAAGAGAATGTTATGACTTGCTTATACCTATTGCTGACATCGGAGGTTGATGTCATGAAGATTGTAAAGGCAGGTCCTTAGTATTGGGATGTTTCTCGACATTGATTGGTATCTATGACGTGTTTTCTTAACCATCGCCTAGAACATAGGAATCCAGACAAAAACATTTTACGAATGAAAGAGGAGAAAGATTATGTACAGAAAATTTTTTGCAAGTGTTTTAATACTAATGGTTTTAATGGCTGCACTGACCGGTTGCAATTCGTCAGCTTCTGCGCCAAAAGAGACGACCGATAACACAGCCGTTAAAAAAACAGGTGAAAAGATCACAGTCGCAGCTGCAGCCGATTTGGCCCTTGCCTTTAAAGAAATTGGCGATTTGTACGAACAGACCACAGGAAATGAAGCAGAGATCACTTTCTCCTCCTCGGGAACAGCCAGAGAACAGATTGCCAACGGCGCGCCCTATGATGTCTATGCTTCGGCCAACATCAAGTATGTGGATGACTTAATAGCCCAGGATAAAATTATCGCCGACAGCAAAGAATTATATGCTATTGGCCGGGTAGGCGCGGCAACCCTCGTAAGCAGTCCGCTTCAGATTAAGGAAGCCAGTGATTTATTAAAACCGGAATTTAAGAAAATAGCCATCGCCAATCCGGATCATGCCCCTTATGGTGTTGCTGCCAAGGAAGCTCTGGAATCTATGGGGTTATGGGATAAGCTAAAGGACAAAATGGTTTATGGCAAAGATATTCAGGACGTATTAACGATGGTCAAGACGGGCAATGTTGAAGCAGGTCTTATCTCCTTATCCGTTGTTAACAAAAACGAGGTCAACTTCCTGCTTTTTGATGATAAACTGCATAAACCTTTAAAGCAAGCTATTGCCGTTGTTAAGGGCACGCAACACGAAAAAGCAGCCAGAGAGTTTATCAAGTTTGTGAATGGAGAGCAAGGCAGGGAGATTATGAAAAAATATGGTTTTGTCTTGCCGGGTGAAGTCTAAAGCATGGATAATATTAACCTTTTTCCGCTTTTTTTATCTTTTCGGGTAGCGTTTACAGCAACTTTTATCGGAATTGTTTGCGGCTTGCCCCTGGCCTATTTATTAAGCCGCAGACCGGGAAGATTATCCGATTTTATCGATACGCTGACGAACCTTCCCGTTGTCTTGCCGCCAACAGTGCTGGGCTATTATCTGCTTGTCTTACTGGGCCGTAATTCTTGGCCGGGCAAGTTTTTGGAAGAACAGTTCAATATCATGATTGTATTTACGACGACAGGGGCGGTTATTGCCGCCACTGTCGTTTCCATTCCCTATATGATTAAAGCGTCCAAGGCCGCGCTTTCGGAAATCAACGAGGATTACCTGAATGCGGCCAGGCTCTTGGGAAGAACGGAACTTAATATCTTTGTAACTATCATGGTGCCGATTGCCTGGAGGGGAATTATCTCCGGCATTACCATGTCTTTCGCGAGAGCCTTGGGGGATTTTGGCACAACCCTGATGGTCGCCGGGAGTATCCCCGATAAAACCCTTACCATGCCGATTGCCATTTACGATTCGTTGCAGGCGGGAAACTATAATATGGCCAACTTTCTTGTGCTGATCATGACCAGTGTTGCCGTTGCGGTTTTATATATTGTCAACCGGCTGGAAAAAAAGATGAAGAAGGGGTGAGCGAGGGTGCTGGAAGTCTCGATCGAGAAAACGCTGGGAAATTTTACGCTGCAATCTTCTTTTATCAGCGGCAAGGGAGTGCTGGGAATTCTCGGTTCATCCGGCTGCGGCAAAAGTCTGACCTTAAAATGCATCGCCGGGCTCTATTCCCCGGACAAAGGTGCGATCAAACTAAACGGGAAAGAACTATTTAATTCGGACAGCAAAGTGAATGTTTTGCCCCGGCGAAGAAATATTGGCTATGTGTTTCAGAATTACGCACTGTTTCCTCACCTGACTGTCTACAAAAACATTGCCTACGGTGTCCAGCACCTGGATAATGCAAAACGCCATGAAAAAGTCCTGGAAATGATCAGCAAAATGCAGCTGAACGGCCACGAAAAACAATTTCCTTCCCAACTGTCGGGAGGGCAGCAGCAGCGTGTGGCTTTAGCCAGAACCTTGATTACCGAACCCGAATTATTGCTCTTGGATGAGCCTTTTTCAGCGTTGGACAGTCATGTTAAGCAGATCCTGGAAAAGGAATTGCTCAGTATTATTAAGAAGAATTATCATGGCATTGTTTTGCTGGTTACGCATAACATTGAAGAAGCTTACCGGCTCTGTGACAGGATTTTGGTTTTCGATAAAGGAACATCGGTGCAAATCGGGGAAAAGGAAGAAATTATCCGTTATCCGGCGACTGTGTCGGCTGCCAGGATAACCGGCTGCAAGAATCTCTTTGAGGTAGAAGTTTTAGGTGAAGAAGAAGGATATATCCACATAAAGGCAGAGAGCTTTTGCTTGAAGGCAGTAAAAAGGAAAAGTGAGCTTCATACAAAAATGATGGCTGGAATCCGGGCACAAGATTTGAGAATATCTTCAGAAAATAAAGAAAATCCCAATACCTTTGAATGTCAAGTAACAGATGAAATTGAAGGAATATTTTCAACAACAGTAATCGTAAATTGTCTGGGAAAGAACTTGCAAGTAGAAGTTCCTGGGAGTGATCTGCTTTTAACACACTGCAAAGAACAAAAGCAAAAACTCTGGCTGTATATTCCTGAAGAAAAGATATTCTTAATGAATGTTGATCAATCGCACCATGGTATGACTATGCCAGTGGTAAATTAAACGATAATATTTTTTTTTGAGTCTATTAAATAATTCTTAGAAATCTTATTAAGCTTAGGGGGCTAACATATGATTATGGAAAAAGTGTTGGCGGCAGCCCAACCTTACCTATTGGGTAAGTCCGTGCGTGACTTGGTGATTGGTGTTTCGTTAATTGGCTGTCAGCTTGATAACGGAGACATCGGCGTATCATACGTCCTGCGTGATGACTTGCCAAACGGCTGCTCGGACTTCCCTTATGCCCAAGAGGTAATTGGTAAACCGGCTTCCGAAATTGCTCGCTGGATAATTTCCGGCAGCGAAGACTTACAACGGGCGATTGCGGCTTCTGTTCTGACAGCAGCCTCCTGCGGACAGAATATTCCCGACGATGACCCAAGCGGCATGCTTTTTGGTATTAGAGTGCATCCCGGAGATACTGTGGGCATGGTAGGCATGATTGGACATGTGGCTAGGCAAATATCAAAATCAGTCAAGGAATTGATTATATTTGACAAAGGAATATCCCTTCACGGGGGAGACAGTATGATCCATCCTATGGAGGAACAACCCAAGCTGTTGCCCGCTTGTGACGTTGTAGTCTTAAGCGGGACCACAACCATAAATAATAGTATCGATCCTTTGTTAGCAATGTGTGGCAAAGCCCGCGAGATCCTTATGGTCGGTCCATCCACCCCCATGTTCCCTGAAGGGTGGCGGGGCAGCGGTGTAACCCGTTTGGCTGGTTCATGGTGGGATAAAGGCCACAAGGAAGAAATATTCAAATCAATTTCATTGGCCTGCGGTGTAAGTTATCTCAAAAAATTTATGCAAAAAAAGGTTGTTGATGTAAAAAAATTTTAGGAGATCATAATATGCATTTTTCAGTATCTGGTGTCGATATCTTTCCTCTTATCCCTCCGCTAATAGCAATAATAGTCTCTTCCATTACCGCTTCTGCGGGAATTTCGGGAGCATTTTTATTGTTGCCTTTTCAGGTCAGTGTTCTGCATTTTAACAGTCCTGCGGTAAGCCCGACAAATTTAATTTATAACATCATTGCTATTCCTGGCGGTTTATACCGCTACATAAAAGAAAGACGAATGGCCTGGGCTCTAACAGGTATAGTATCTCTTGGTACTCTCCCTGGTGTTTTTGTTGGGGCCTGGATCAGAATAAAGTATCTTCCAAACCCCAAAGATTTTAAATTATTTGTAGGTATTGTTCTTTTATATCTAGGTTACCGCCTGTTATCGGACATCTTAGGCTGGAATAAGAAGACGAAAGAACGAAATGACATTTTGAATAAAAAGTTTGCCGAACAGGTGGTTCGCGTGAAAGAAGTCAATTCAAGTGTTCTAGCTTCAGGTCTCCCTTCAGATGCTGTGGTTAAGACAAAATGTTTTTCATTGTCCAAGGTCGAATATGAATTTTGGGGAGAAACCTATTCATTTCATACCGTTCCTGTTTTTATTCTAGCTTTAGGAGTAGGTTTGATCGGTGGTATATATGGTATTGGCGGAGGCTCAATTATCACACCAGTTTGCGTTTCTCTTTTTGCCTTACCAATTTATACCGTCGCAGGAGCTGCTTTGGCCAGTACATTTATTACTTCGATTGCGGGCGTAATTTACTATCATATTTTAGCACTGGCGGCAATTTCAAATTCTGCTATTGCTCCGGATTGGTTTCTGGGCTTGCTGTTCGGTATAGGCGGACTTGTTGGAACTTATCTGGGCGCTTATTTTCAAAAATTTCTTCCGGAAGCTCTCGTCAAGATAATTCTTTTAGTTCTGATTTCTATTCTTTCGATTACATATATTTTGGAATCTTTTCTATAACATCAAAAGACTATTAGCTTCAAAGAATTATTTCTGACTTAGAACGAATATCCTAACATCAACTAAACTTCTGATTCTTGGCCAAGCTTTTTCACAGGAAATAATTGATTAAAATAATAGTTGGCAGATTATATCTTTGTACTGCCGACTATTTTAATTTTATAAGGATGAAATTAAATGAAATCAATTCAGTAGGTTATTGACATATGTTCAAAAATATCTATAATTATAATCATAAAGGGCATATGTCAATAACCAAAAGAGGAGGGAATTCTTATGCCGGGAAGAGACGGAACAGGTCGCTTAGGTCGCGGAGCAATGAGCGGGAAAGGTTTAGGGTTATGTACCGGAGTGAATGCTGCCAGAAATGGTAACGGATCTGGTTTGGGCCGAAGAAGAGGCTATGGCAGAAATTTAGCGGATAATATGATGCTTTCTTCATCGAGAAAGGAATTGCTTTTAAGTCAAAAAGAACTCCTTGAAAAAAGACTCCATTGGATCAACAAACAAATAGAAAGTAAATAATAAACAAAGAATAGCAGGAGGACGCTCCTGTTACTTTCTTACAAAAAGAGGGAAAGCCAATTATGCCAAGACCAAGAAAAGGTAGAAAAGTATGCTGCTTGCCGGAAAGCAGTCTTTTTGGGCCGCTTAACGCTGTCATCAATCAGGCGGATTTAGTCTTAATGCTGGTTGATGAGTATGAAACAATACGGCTCATTGACTTACAGGGTTTTACGCAGGAAGAGTGCGCAGAACAAATGCATATTGCACGTACCACTGTTCAGCGTATTTATAACGATGCCCGGAAAAAGCTGGCGGAATCTCTGGTGAACGGAAAAGTGCTGCGGATAGAAGGCGGAGATTACGAGCTTTGTGAAGGATTGGAAAAAACCTGCCGTTGCGGGGGTTGCCGCAGGCACCGTTGGGCAGAATTTTCAGGGGCTGATAACAAAGAAAACTAAGTAGTCTGAAATTAAGCACAGGGAGGATTGATTATGAAGATTGCCATACCCGTAGACAACAATTCGATGGATTCAAGCGTTTGTATTTCTTTTGGACGGGCTCCATACCTTCTTATTTACGATACCGAAACAGAAGGAAGCAACTTTTTGGATAACAGTGCCGCTGCCAGCCAGGGCGGAGCGGGAATCAAAGCTGCCCAGAATATTGTAGACAGTGGAGCAGAGGCGATCATTACACCGCGTTGCGGAGAGAATGCGGCGGAAGTACTCAAAGCGGCGGAAATTAAACTCTATAAAAACACCAATAACTCAATCCGGGATAATATAGAATCTTTTAAGGAAGGAAAATTAAGTTTGCTGGACGATATTCACCCCGGTTTTCACCAGCATGGAGGGAAGTAATGAAAATCGCTGTCTTAAGCGGCAAAGGAGGTACGGGCAAAACCCTTGTCTCTGTCAACCTGGCTGCAGTGGCACTGGACTCCGTTTATATCGACTGTGATGTCGAAGAACCAAACGGCCATTTATTCTTTCAACCGAAGGACTTACAGAAGGAACGGGTCACGGTTAAGCTTCCCCAGGCTGACCCAGAGCTGTGCACCGGGTGCCGTACCTGTGTCAATTTCTGCAAGTTCAACGCCTTGGCTTATATTAAAAATAAGCTGATTGTCTTTAACGAGGTTTGTCATTCCTGCGGAGGATGCCTGCTTTTCTGCCCGCAAAAGGCGATTTCGGAAAAAGAAAGGGAAATAGGTCTGATCCAAAGCGGGATATCCGGCAATGTCCGGGTCGTGTCCGGAATGATGAATATAGGAGAAGTATCAGGGGTGCCGATTATTAAAAAGCTTTTGCAGGATAGCCGTAAGGAAAACAAAAATGTTTTTTTAGACTGTCCTCCAGGGAGCGCCTGTATGGTCATGGAGAGTATCAAAGATGCCGACTATTGTATTCTGGTAGCGGAGCCAACTGTTTTTGGCGTTCATAATTTAGAAATGGTGTATGAACTCGTAAGGATTTTTCAGAAACCATTCGGCGTTGTCCTCAACAAATGTTTGGAAGAAGAAAACCCTGCCGAAGATTTTTGTCTGCAAAACCAGATTACAATTCTGGAAAAAATCCCGTTTGATTTGGAATTGGGCACCATGCATTCCAATGGACAGATCGCCGTAAGAAAGCATCCAAAATACAAAGAACTGTTTCTAAACCTGTTGAAGACGGTAAGTAAGGAGGCTAGGCATGAAACAGCTTCTGATACTTAGCGGCAAAGGCGGTACCGGAAAAACAACCATCGCCGGTGCTTTTATCAAGCTTGCCGAGGCCAGGGCTTATGCCGATTGCGATGTGGACGCCCCTAATCTTCACCTGATCATGACTCATATTTCAAAGGCCAGGCAAACGGATTATTATGGTATGGAAAAAGCGGTTATTGATACAGAATTATGTGATAGTTGCAGCATATGCAGGCAAAACTGCCGCTTTGAGGCCATAAACGAAAGCAACGGTAAGTATGAGGTTGATTCCTATGCCTGTGAAGGCTGCGGCGTGTGTGATGCAGTTTGTCCGATAGGGGCGGTTTTCCTTCAACCGGCTGTAGCCGGAGAGTTGATGCTTTATAAAGATAATGGGGTTTTCTCTACCGCCAGGCTTAAAATGGGCAGCGGTACTTCCGGCAAGCTGGTGAGCGAGGTTAAAAAGCAGTTGAAGCAGGAAGCAGCGGATGCTGATCTGGTCATTATCGACGGTTCGCCGGGAATCGGTTGTCCGGTGATCGCTTCGCTTAACGGAGCGGACATGGTCCTGATCGTTGCCGAACCATCTCTGTCAGGGATTAGCGATATGAAGAGAATCATTGCAACAGCAGAAAAGTTTAGAATAAAAATCGGAGTTTGCATTAACAAGTATGATACCAACAAAGAGCTCGCCCAGAAAATAGAGGCATTTTGCCAGGAGCGGGATCTGTCTATCGTAGGCAAAATTCCTTTTGACACTGCAGCAATAAAAGCTATAAACAAGGGAGAAGTTATTGTAGATATTGATTGTCCCGCAGGATGGGCGGCAACCAATGTTTTTTATAAAACGTTAAAGCTAATGAATAGCTGAATGATCAGTTTCGAAGGTAAATCAGGATAACGATCAACCGAAATTAAATTGATAACTTAAGTATAAGGAGAGAACGTAAAATGAGCGAAAATTGCAATCAAAATTGTAATACTTGCAGCGATGAATGCGCCGACAGAAAAGAGCAAACAGACTTTACCGCCAAACCGCATGAACTGAGCAATATCAAAAAAGTGATTGGTATTGTCAGCGGCAAAGGTGGCGTCGGTAAATCGCTGGTAACTTCCATGCTGGCTGTAACCATGAATAGAAGGGGTTATAAGGCCGCCATACTTGATGCAGACATAACAGGCCCATCCATTCCTAAGGCCTTTGGCATTACGCAGAAACCTGATGCCAGCGAACTTGGCCTGTTTCCCCCCAAGAGCAAAACTGGCATCCAGCTTATATCGATCAATCTGCTGCTGGAAAATGAGACAGATCCGGTTATTTGGCGGGGTCCGATACTTTCCGGCGTAATTAAACAGTTCTGGTCGGAAGTGATTTGGGGGGATGTGGATTTCATGTTTATCGATATGCCCCCTGGTACGGGCGATGTGCCGCTGACGGTATTCCAATCTATCAAGCTGGATGGCATTATTATCGTGGCTTCGCCTCAGGAGTTGGTTTCCATGATTGTTTCCAAAGCGGTTAAAATGGCCAAATCAATGAATATTCCTATTTTGGGGCTGGTAGAAAACATGTCTTATTTTAAGTGTCCGGAATGTGACAAAGTATATAAAATATTTGGGGAAAGCACCATTGAGAAAATTGCTGAACAGCATCAATTAAAAGTTCTTGTCAAGCTTCCTATTGATCCGAAGATAGCGGCAGCCTGCGATAAAGGGATGATCGAGTTTTATGACGGGAATTGGCTTGACGGAGCAGCGGACATTCTGGAAAACTTAGAGGAGAATAAAGACAATACGATTTTGGAGGATAAAAAAAGGAGAAATACCAATATGAAAATTGCCGTAGCGATTGAAGGAAAAGAGGTTGCCAAACATTTTGGACACTGTGAGGGTTTCGTGATTTTTGAGACGGAAAATCAACAGATTATGAATAGTGAAACTATACCGAACCCCGGACACCGTCCTGGATTTTTGCCGAACTTTTTAAACGATATGGGAGTTAAGGTGATTATTTCAGGCGGCATAGGAGGCGGAGCAATTGAAATATTCAATGAAAAAGCTATTGAGGTCATAACCGGTGCCTCAGGAGATGCACAAGCTGCCGTAGAGCAGTATTTGCAGGGAAATCTGAAATCGACTGAGTCTGTTTGTCATGAACACCAGCACCATGACGAGTGCGACGGACATTAATTTTGTTTTTAATTGCTCACCTGGTCCGAATATCGGTCAGGAAATTTAACGATAACAGCGATATTAACATATGACTCATGCAACTTTTAAACCTAAAAACAAATTGATATTATTTATTGGAGCCTGCCTGTTTGGCGGGCTCTTAAAGCAGTACTTACGTTAATTTAGAGTGCAAATAGATGCATTAATAACATTTGGAGTAATTTCGGTATAGCCGGATTGAAAAAAGCCCTTTCATTCAGGCCTAATTCCACCCTGAATGAAGATATATTTTCTACCTACAATTCATAATGTAAAGGGTGGTTAAGCATGTTTACAATTATTCTTTATGTTCTGGCGGCAGTACTTCTCCTGCTTTCGTTTCTCAAAGATAAAAAAAAGACCAAGATGGCCCTGATGAAAGCCTGGAAGTCCTTCGAAAACATACTGCCGCAGTTTTTATCAATTCTTATTATTATTGGCATCATGCTGGCGGTACTTAGTCCTAATACGATCTCCAGACTAATCGGTCAACAATCCGGTTGGATTGGAATGGTTATTGCAGCTATTGTTGGTTCTGTTACATTAATACCGGGTTTTGTTGCATTTCCCTTAGCTGCGGCACTTCTAAAAAGCGGTGCAGGCTTTATGCAAATTGCCGTATTCATTTCTGCATTGATGATGGTAGGGATTGTGACGTTACCTCTGGAAATAAAATATTTTGGAAAAAAAGCTGCGATATTAAGAAATTCTTTAGCGTTTATGTTTTCCTTCGTGATAGCAATCGTGATAGGGGTGGTGCTAGGGTGAAGAAACTATTGAACCGTTATAAATTTTTTATTATCCTGGCAGTCATAAACTTAGGCCTTGTTATTATTTACCCTTCAATAGGAAAAACTTCTTTAAGCATGACTTGGAGCAACACTCTTGAGATGCTTTCTGTTATACCTCCGATTTTTATTCTTCTTGGACTTCTGGATGTTTGGGTCCAAAGAGAAACAATGATCAAACTTATGGGAGAAAAATCTGGGATGATCGGTGTAACCTTAGCTTTTTTTCTGGGTTCGGCGGCAGCGGGTCCTTTATATGCAGCGTTTCCTATTGCTGGGGTTCTTCTGAAAAAGGGAAGCAAACTTTCCAACGTGCTTATCTTTATAGGGGCATGGTCAACAACCAAAATACCTATGCTGCTTTTTGAGACATCAGCGATGGGTTGGAAATTTATGCTGACAAGGTTTATTATCGATATTCCGGGAATTGCTTTAATTGCTTATATTACACAAAAAGCTTTAAGTGAAAAAGAAATTAAACATATATTTGAAATGGCTAAAAGTCAAATATAGAAATTTACATGGAGGAAGAGTCATGGGAAAAGTATTGTCAATTCATATCAGTCCGGAAAGAGGTACGGTTAAGTCGGATGTACAGGAAGCATTGATCGTAAAAGGATGGGGGCTAGAGGGTGATGCCCACAGGCTGTGTAAAAACGTAGAGAATAATGGATAAATATGGTATAATTAAGTAAGGAAACCGAATCATAAGGGGAATAATTATGCCATATAAAAACGGAATAAACCGCGAACAAATTACACTATT
>NZ_JAPDHR010000048.1:0-29987 GCF_030063005.1 Dehalobacter sp. | reverse complement strand
ACCCGATATGCGTAATACGACTTAATACTTTAATTCAATATTCATTTTTAAAGTCCGCATTTGGTGGGCTTATTTTGGTGTACCCTTCTTTTTACGCAGTCTCATGTCTGAACTCTTTCAAACTATGTCCTGTTAAAGTGATACCAGTCTTACTTTCCCCCTCTAAAAGCTGAAAGAGCTTTGTTTTTTCAGCATGATCCCTAAGACAAGGATATCCAAAGGCTGGTCTTATTCCCTTAAATGACCCTTTTAATAGCGATTTAAGCTCGAGATTTTCATCTGGAGAGTATCCCCAATAATCCGTTCTGACCTGAAGATGTAATAACCCTGCAAAGGCTTCTGCTAACCGATCAGCAAGAAGTTTTACCATGATTGCTCCGTAGTCATTACCTTGTTCTTTAAGTTTTTCGGCATACTCCTTCGCACCAACGCCTGCCGTTACAATAAAACCACCTAAATAATCAGTTATCCCACTATCCTTAGGGGCTATATAATCTGCAAGGCATCTATAGACATTATCCTGGGAAACCTCTTGCTGCCTTAACATATTGAAGGTTGTAACACTTCCATTATGGTACATTTCAAGGTCATCTCCTAGAGAGTTAGCAGGAAAAATACCCAAAACAGCATTGGCTGTAAGTATGTCTTCCCTCTCTAGCAAATCTAACATTTCATTGGCATCAGCAAAAAGTTTTTTAGCTTCTCCACCATATTTAGGATCTTCCATAATTTTAGGATACACCATTCCCATATCCCAAGCCACAAAGAAGAAAGACCAATCGATATATTTTCTAAGCTCGCTGATGGGAAAATTTTTTAAATGTTTGGTGCCAATTAGATTTGGAATGTTGATACTTTCCTTATTCCAATCGATATTAAATTTCTTTTTCCTAGCTTCTTCTAAGGGCACAAGCTTTCTTTCAATTTTTCCGTAGTTTTCTCTTATAGTTTGGTATTCTTCCCCTATTTGGGTTAGATACCTTTCTCTTTCATCTTTATTAAGCAGCTTTTTAGCGGCTTCTACGGCTTTTGAAGCATCAATACTATTCACTACACCCTTTGAATATTTAGGGGCAATCTTTAAGGCTGTATGAGTCTTAGAGGTTGTTGCACCACCAATCATCAGGGGAATGGTAAATCCTTGCCGTTCCATTTCCTCCGCCACATTAGACATCTCATCTAACGAGGGAGTAATAAGTCCGCTCAGGGCGATGATATCTGCCTTTTCCTTTTTTGCAGTTTGAAGAATTACCTCGCAAGAGGCCATTACGCCAAGATCGATAACTTCAAAATTATTACAAGACAGAATGACAGAAATGATGTTCTTGCCAATATCATGCACATCACCCTTAACCGTTGCCACGACTACTTTCCCTGCACTTCTACTTTCATTACTCTTCTTCTCTGCCTCAATGTAGGGTAATAAAAAGCCTACAGCCTTTTTCATAACTCTGGCGCTTTTAACAACCTGCGGGAGAAACATTTTGCCTTCGCCAAATAATTCTCCAACCACTTTCATACCATCCATTAGCGGTCCTTCAATAACCTTTTCTGCTCTGTCATATTGTCTTCTGACGTCTTCAACGTCTTCTTCAATATATTCTGCTATCCCTTTTACTAAAGCATGGATTAATCGTTCCTCGGATTCCTTCTCTCTCCAGGCAAGTTTATTCTCAACTTGGTCCCCGCCTGATGCTTTGTAAAGTTCTGCAAACTCTAAGAGTTTTTCAGCAGAATCTGGTGTTTTATTTAGTACAACATCTTCAACCTTTTCCAGGAGCTCTTTATCTATTTCATCGTAAATTTGAATCATACTGGGGTTTACAATAGCCATATCCATGCCTGCAGCAATAGCGTGATACAGAAACACGGAGTGCATAGCTTCCCTGATGGCATTGTTTCCTCTAAAGGAGAAGGATAAATTACTTATCCCACCACTTACCTTGGCGAATGGAAGGTTTTCCTTGATCCATTTTACGGTGTTAATAAAATCGACCGCGTAATTATTATGCTCTTCAATCCCCGTGGCAATGGCTAAAATATTAGGGTCAAAAATTATATCCGTTGGTGGAAACTTCACCTTATTCACTAATATATCATAGGCTCTTTTACAAACTGCAATTCGCTTTTCAAAAGTATCCGCCTGACCTTGTTCATCAAAAGCCATTACTACCATCCCTGCGCCATATCTTTTGATTAACGTTGTTTGCCGAATAAACTCCGCTTCCCCTTCTTTGAGGCTTATTGAATTCACAACTGCCTTACCTTGAATTGCCTTTAAGCCTATTTCTAAAACCTCAAATTTTGATGAATCGATCATCACTGGAACCCTGCAAATCTCTGGCTCGCTTGCCAGAAGCTTAAGAAATATATCCATTTCACTTAAGGCATCAAGTAGCCCATCGTCAAAGTTTATGTCGATAATTTGGGCTCCATTTTCCACCTGTTCCTTGGCCACAAATAATGCTTCTTCATATTGTTTCTCTCTAATTAATCTTGCAAACTTAGCTGATCCTGAAACATTCGTTCTTTCCCCAATATTCACAAAATTGTTTTCTTTCTTTATGACGATAGCTTCAAGGCCACAGTAAACAGTCTCCTTTTCTATCAGAGGAATCTTTCTCGGTTTGATCCCTCGAACCGCTTCACTGATCGCTTTAATATGCGCTGGTGTTGAACCGCAGCATGCTCCGACAATATTTAAATGCCCTTCCTCGGCCAATTCCTTTACCAAGGCTGCCGTTTCTTCCGGACGTTCCTCATACTCCCCTAGGGAGTTTGGCAGACCTGCATTAGGATGAAATGTTACATACCGATCTTGTGTTTTTGAAAGATATCTGATGATAGGAATTAAATCCTTGGCGCCAAAGGAACAGTTTAACCCTATACCAAGTATTTCATCACCCTTCATCGTATGTGCAAAAGCTTCAAGCGTTTGACCGGATAAAATACGGCCACTTTTATCTGCAATAGTACCTGAGATAAATATTGGCAGTGTTAACCCTTTTTCCTCAAAGACACTTTCAGCTGCAAATACTGCTGCTCTGGCATTTAAGGCATCAAAGATTGTTTCAACAAATAGAATATCTACTCCACCATCTACAAGCCCCTGTATCTGCTCTCCATAAGCAAGTACGAGTTCATCAAAGCTAATATTTCTGATGCCTGGGTTTTCAACATCTGGTGAAAGTGATGCTGTTCTATTGGTCGGCCCAACTGAACCGGCTACAAAACGCGGTTTCCTTGGATCTACTTGAGTAAAAAGATCTGCCGCTTCTCTTGCTAGCCTTGCGCCTTGGAAGTTAAGATCATAGACCTTATCCTCCATACCATAATCTTTTTGAGATATTCTAGTGGCATTAAAGGTATTTGTTTCAATGATATCCGCCCCAGCAACTAGAAAATTTTTATGAATAGCTTTAATAATCTCTGGATGAGTAATATTCAAAAGGTCATTATTCCCCTTTTGGCCTCTATGACAATTACAACTTCCTGCATATTCTTGCTCATTCAAGTTATATCCTTGGATACAAGTCCCCATCGCACCATCCAGGACAAGAATGCTTTCCTTTAAATAATCCTCGATATTATATCTCATTTGTTAGCCCCCCCTTAATTTTGAGTGAATATTTTAGATGTATCTGTCATCGTAAACAATAATCAAATTACTGTCGCACTCATACATTCACTATAGCATGATAAAAAAGATATAGGGTAACTTTAAAAGACTATGGCTTGTTATAACATAAAACTATAACAAGCCATAGTCTTGGGTTTTTTTAAATAAACTTCCATGAACCTGTCGGCTCACAGGGAGAATGAAAATTAATATGAACTTTTTTAAACGTTAATAAATGGTAATAATCTTAACAAGGTGGGGTTCTGTAAGCCGTCTTTTTTGTGGTGGATTTTACCCCGACAAATAAACTGGTTCCAACAATCTATGAGCACAGGTAAATGTGCCTTGAGCACGTGTAAGAAATTTCACTAAAATTACTCCGATTGTTGGGTTCACCCGCCTTATTAGGAGGTTTCGTTAAATGGAAGCAGTTTTGGAATGCTGTGTTGGTTTGGATGTACATCAAGAAACAGTGGTCGCCTGTGTTGTTTTGGTCCTTTGGAACATAAGCCGAAAAAGGAGATCAGAACGTTTGGGACGACGACGCCCGAACTGTTAACTCTTGCTGACTGGCTAGAGGAACGAAAGTGTTCCCATGTGGCGATGGAAAGTACAGGAATCTATTGCGCGCACAGCTAGTGCATGTAACAATCTATCCACAAGCAGGATAGAGCATTGATATGTCAAGAAAAAGAGCAGTAAGAAGCAACGCCCTCTCGGACTGCCAACATGGTCAGACAAATTACTCCGAGAAGTCATTCGTCTGATTCTGAATATCTACTTTGGTCCGCAATTCAGCAACGCCTCTCACGGTTTCCGTTCCAATCGGGGATGCCACACAGCACTGGATTCTATTCGGGCTAAAGATGGTTGGGAAAGTGTAAAATGGTTCGTTGCAGGCGATATCCGCGACTGTTTTGGTAGTATCGATCACAGCATTCTACTCGGAATTCTGGCTAAAAAGTGAAAGACAATCGCTTCGTGAGACCGATGAAACGCTTTCTGGAATGTGGGTACATGGAAGACTGGAAATATTTCACTACCCTAAGCGGGTGTCCGCAGGGTGGATTATGCTAAGCTTTGCATAATCCACATTATGCGAAGAAAGTTATTATGCAAAGTAAACTGCTGAAGTGCCGATAAATCCTCATGTCTTCTTTGATTTTCTTTGCATAATCCCCCAAGCTAATTTGAAAAGGAAGTACGAATCTTCCAAGATACTATATTGGTGGAATCATTAAAGTGGAGAAGAAAACGTATCCTGGTATCAGTTTATAGTGGTATGTCTGGCTGGGTCAAAGACTAATCGTAACTTTACCTGGGTTTTAGATTTGAAGTAGCCTTGGATATTATGCAAAGTAAATCAAACAGAAAAGCTGTAAATACAAGGTTTTCGTCGCTTACTTTGCATAAGGTGGAATTTTAAGTCCTTTGCTTTCTAACGTCTATATGGACAAGTTCGACCAGTTTATGGAGAAACATATCCTACCCGTCTAAAACTGCGGGGGCAGAAGGGCAATTCACTCAGTGTGATTGCCTTGACATCGGGAAAGCGCAATGCTACAATCAAATAGTGCATATACACTATTTGATTATTTTAATTCGGAGATTAAATCATGAGAGAAAAAAAAGTACGTGCCAAGAGCCAATGTAACTGCATTAACCTAAGAAGGGCGTCTAATGCGATCACGGAATATTACGACCACATGTTGAGATCCGGCGGACTGACAATAACTCAATACTCTCTGCTTAAAAACTTAAAACGGTTAGGAGTGTGCAGTACGAGCGAACTGGCTAAATATGTCGGCTTGGAACGAACGACATTGGTCCGTAACATTAAACCTCTTTTTCAAAAAAGGTTTATTGAAGATATCTCTCCTGAAGGAACCAGAAATCGTCAAATTCAAGTCACATCGACCGGAACGAAGGTGTTGGAACTCTGTAGACCTTTATGGGAAGAAGCACAAAAGGGGATTGAGCTAAAAATCGGATCTGAAAATGTCCAATTGCTCACGCAATTAGTTGCTAAAATTGAGGACATATAAAAATTTTAAAAATATTAGTGTAATTACACGAATAAAGGAGGGATTTGAATTGAGAAAAAGGTCACCCGATTATGTACAATTATATACAAGGTTTTAAGTTGCCTGGGCACTAGGACGCATAGGGGAGGATAAAGCGAAATATATCTTACGATGCAGGCTGGATAGAGAAAGATCGAATAGGGTAAAAGAAGAAATTGTCGGATGCTGAATTCGTTAAGCTTATCAGTAAACATTACAAATACATAATGGATGCCGCAAACGAAGTACAGGACTTCCTAAATAAGTTATTATGAGCATAAGTACGTGTGCTATTACACGTTTGGAGAGGTGATCTATGATATCAAAAGATATAAAAGAATATGGTTTAAGTATTGGATACACTAAAGTCGGCATCACTTCTGCCGACAACTTCACAGAGTATGTGGCTGAAGTTGTTTCAAGAGGTGATAAGTATGATATTTTGAACTTCACTACAACAAATCCAGTTCATGGAGCGACACCTAAAAACATTATGCAAGAAGCGAAATCAGTTATTGTCTTAATATGGGATTATTTTCAGAACGATTTTCCTGAAGAACTTAAAAAAATGATAGGAAAAATCTATCTGGCCAGGTGTTATAATCCGCTCCCCGGTACGATAGCCTATTCAAGACTGCAATTGATGAAAAGCTATTTATCTAATAATGGATGCATGGTAAACTCAGACATTGGTATTCCGGCAAGATGGGCAGCTGCCCAAGCAGGTGTTACAACTTTTGGTAAAAATAACTTTGCTTATGTAGATGATGCAGGTTCTTATATTGTCATCAGCACTATTGTTGTTGATATGGAAATGGATTATGATCAACCTACTATGGAAAGTAAATGTCCCCCCAATTGTAAAGCATGCATAAATGCATGTCCAACAAAGGCAATCTATGAGCCATTTAAACTGGATCCTAAAAAGTGTATTTCATTTAACAACTGGATGACACAAGACGGAAGAGGTTCTATCTCTGCGTTCATTCCTTATGAATTACGAGAAACTATAGGGTGTAAAATACATGAATGTGATATATGTCAGGATATTTGTCCACTCAATCAAAAGAAATTGAAGACACCTAAAGCAGTCGACAGATATATAGAGCAAATCGGGCAGGATATTACGTTGCCAGCAATTCTTAACATGACGGATGAATTTTTTACGAACAGAATTAAACCAATTATGTATAACTATGTTAAAGACAAACGATATTTTATGCGAAACGCTGCAGTTGCTATGGGCAATTCAAAGGATCAAAAATATGTCAAAGATTTAGAAATTGCATTATTAAACCCTGATGAGATGATTCGAGAGTATTCTGCCTGGGCATTAGGGAAAATGGGTGGTCAAGATTCCAGGAGTGTACTTGAAAGTAGACTTGCGAATGAATCATCTGACTATGTTAAAAAAGCTATTAATCAGGCGTTAGCTTAGGGATAAAAGTCAATCCCTGGGGCTAAAAGCATTCTTATTTGAGTTAATTTCATAAATATATGGTGTCGCTTCCTCCAAAGGCAGAACAAAGAGAAATTGTCCGCTCTTTGGATACCCTCCTTGGAAATGAGCAAAAGGCAAAAAAATTATGTGATGTAATAGGGAATATTGACATTATGAAACATTCAATCCTTGCCCGCGCCTTCCGTGGCGAGCTTAGCACCAATAATTCCGATGAAGAAAGTGCATTGGAGTTGTTAAAAGAGGTTTTGTGAGAGAGGGTAGTGGATTAATTTCGTAATATTTGAGATTTTGTAAGTATGAGATCCCTTTTTAACTCATTAAGTTATCAAATTCGAAATCAAAGAAACAATCGGAGTTCTTTCAGAATCAGCAAAAGGCTGGTCGAAAGAACTAAACCTTGTTAGTTGGAACGATGCAGCCCCAAAGTATGACATTCGGGAATGTCACCCAACTCAATATATGAGTTCGAGCAATAACTTGCTTATACGATTATTCTTCCGTTATCCGTTTGTCCAGACCCCTGATGAGGCAGTCAAATTCGTCGCCAAGCAGATTGCCGGAGGAGCGGACTACATCAAAATATTTATTGAGGACGGAACATGTGTGGTTTCCCCGGACTTCCTGTACTAGATAATGAGATCCTGAATGCGGCCGTGAATGAAGCGCATCGCCATGATAAGCTTGCTATCGTCCACGTCACGACTGCCGAAGCGACAAAGCAAGCTATTGACGCCGGAGTGGATGGGCTGGGACACTTGTTCTTTGACTGCTCGCCAACCCCAGAGCTTATAGCTGATATTGCATCATTGGGTGCGTTTATTATACCTACTTTGGTGACACTCTCAACTGCTTTTGGTAATAGCGCAGCCACGATGGCTGCCAACGAACGAGTACGTGCAAGACTTAGCAAGAAGTGGCTCGACTCCCTCTCTCGCAGTATGAACGTCTATCCACAAGGAAAGCTCGAAGATGCTTATGCAACTATCAGAGCTCTCCACGGAGTAGGTGTGGACATTTTAGCAGGCTCTGATGTGTCGGAACCTATACCAATCCTTGGCGGACTTGCTCACGGTGCCAGCCTGCCCCATGAACTGCAACTGCTGGTCGCTGCGGGACTGAAGCCTATCGAGGCGCTGCGTTCAGCCACCTCCACCCCCGCACGCCGGTTCGAGCTCACCGACCGGGGGCGGATCTTCCCCGGAGCACTCGCTGATTTGCTGCTGGTTGAGGGTGACCCGTTGACCAACATCGCCGACACGCTCTCCATACGGGCCGTGTGGCATCGTGGTGTTCAGCTCACAACCCAAGGGTAGACATTGGATAATCAAAAATGCCCCAAAGTACAACATTTCCTATCCAGTCGCCCCGCCCATTCCCAGATAGGGAAGGGCATCACGGCTTGGGAAAGAGAAGCTATGGAAGTTGATTGATTTGCTGGGTGGGTTGAAGTTGTAATATCGCGGGGGCGAGGATAACGATTAATTAAAGGAGTTAATGACGCTGATGAAATCTACTCGTTCACCTTGGATACTAATGTTAAGTTCGGCAGCAATTCTGGCTATCACGATGGGAGCTAGGCAATCCGCAGGGCTTTTCGTTTTGCCGATCAATTCATCTACGGGGTTAAGTATCGTTAACATAAGCTTTGCTCTTGCTATTGGGCAGTTTATTTGGGGATTAGCCCAGCCAATATTCGGAGCAATCGCTGACAAAAAAGGTTCGTATGGAGTTCTAGTTATGGGAGCTTTCATCCTTGCAGGGGGGTTAGCTTTGACCACCATGGTAAATTCGGAGTGGTCGCTAATCTTAACTATGGGTGTTTTAACTGCGGCAGGTGCCGGAGCGGGAAGTTTTTCAACCTTAATCGGAGCCACATCTCGACAACTACCTATGGAGCGCCGCGCTTTTGCTGGCGGTTTCATCAATGCGGGCGGTTCGTTCGGACAGTTTATCTTCGCCCCGTTATTACAAGCCATTATTAGTGGATTCGGCTGGGTTGCTGCAATGCTCACCATGGCGGCTACAACGCTTCTAACTATTCCCATCGCATCGTCGTTGCGCAGTGACCTATCATCAGATAAGCTAGTTAGTTCTGAGAAACATGAGGGAGGGCTAGTGCAACAAGTTCGTCAAGCGATGCATAATCCTAGCTATTTATGCCTGCATGCAGGATTTTTCACATGTGGTTTTCATGTCGCATTTTTGGTAACCCACTTGCCAGGGGAAGTTGCTTTATCGGGTCATTCGGCAAGTGTATCAGCTACCTCGTTAGGGATCATCGGCTTGTTCAATATTGCAGGTAGTCTATTTGCCGGGTTCCTTGGTACACGTTATCGTATGAAATATATACTTTCCGTTATGTATGCCAGTCGTGCTGTAATGATCGGATTGTTTCTGATTTCCCCAAAAACGCCGCTTACCTTCTATATATTTGCTGCTTCTCTGGGGTTCACATGGTTGGCGACAGTACCACCAACCGCAGGTATTGTTGGGAAACTTTTTGGTACGAGATATTTGGCGACACTTTTTGGATTAACGCTGCTGACTCACCAAATTGGAGGTTTTTTGGGTGCCTGGCTCGGGGGAATTGCAATGGATCATGATGGAAATTATCTGTGGATGTGGTACGCTGACATCGTATTAGCTTCTGCTGCAGCGCTGGTTAATCTTCCGATTCGTGAGGATAAACCAGGCAGGTGAGTTTTAACTTGAAAATTTATTACTGAGGGTCGCCCACCCATTCCTAGATCTTGGAAAGGTGTACCGGCTTGGTAAAGAGGTGCTGTGTCGGGTAGTGATTTGCTGGGTGGGTTGAGTTGCAGTTAGCTATGATCGAACAGATGGAAACGGGAAGGGGCTAAAAAGGCAGTACCTTAAGGTAGATATTTACCTATAAATAAGCACATAACGAAAGCCCTCCCCATATGTTTGGAGAAGGATTTAGGTATTTTATGATTTTTTAGATTGGTAATCAACTTTTGAACAATAGTTCCATATAAGGGGTACTTAGACATGTGTTTTCTAATTGAAAGATAGGTTATAGCTAGGCACATAGAAACGGTAGTAAGTATGAACAGATTATGAGAAGAAAGTAGTTATGCAAAGTAAAATGTAATAAACCGCATCAAATCAGAGGTTGTAACCATAAATACTCAGCATAATATCTCTCCATCAAGGAAATAGATTTAGAGGTTCAAGATGTTTGAGCCTCTAAATTTTATGTTGGAGGGATTATTAATGGAATCAACCAAGAATCTACCTGAATTGATCAATGCAGTAACATCTGAGTTATTGCGGCTTAGGTATAGTCCTGTGACTATATCGAAATGTAACGCAGTATGGCAAAAACTCCTATCGTACACACAAGCAAAGGATTTACTTCATTTTTCCGAAAAGCTAAGTGAAAGCTTTCTCCTGGAATACTACAAATACCCAGCAGATTATTCCGGTGAATTTCCGTACGGAACAAGAATTGCTCTTCGCGCAGTCAGAATGCTTGGAGATTATCAATTATATGGCATTATTTTGAGAAAAAGAAAAAAGCAGCAACCATCGTGCCCGGATGGATTTACAGATGCAATACGCGGGTTTGTTTTGTATTCCTATCAAAGCAGAAATACAGTTAAAACGGTAGAAAGAAAGGTATTTATTGTAAAGTGTTTTATTGAGTACTTAACAATGCAAAACGTTTCTACATGTTCTGGTATCAATAAACAGCATGCTTCGGGGTTTATTACATCCATACTAGGGCTTAAGAAAATAACTATTAATCAGTATCTTTACAAATTAGGGTGTTTCTTTCGCTTCCTACATTCAGAGGGATCTAGTAGCGTTAACCTCCGAATGGCAATTCCCCAAATTAACGATGCTAAAGAACGCAGAATTCCGACAGTGTGGTCACCGAAAGAAAAAAGCGTTGCTTGCCCTAGTCATCTAATTCTTCGAATTGCTTACCATATCTTGCTTACCAAGGAGCCATACAAGGAATTAGGCACGGAATATTTAGCAGAACGCGAACGCGAGAGGGAACAACGAGTTATTCGGCAGCTTCAATTAAAAGGATATCAAATTTTAAAAGTCAGTTAAGTTAGGTTCTGAATAAGGAATATTCGAGAGATCCCAAAGTGGTTCTCGGGCATCCCTATGTCTTTAAAGCTTAAGTTTTAAGGCACGGATACGGAGTCAGGACGCCGGAGAGGGGCATTTTCGTAAGAAACAAGGCATATAATTTAAGCTTAGACGTGTAAATGGGTTTCTAAAGTTTTAGATTTATAATTACTTTATCCAGTTCTTGCACATAAGCTGTCGCAAGCCTGCTAAGCACTACACTTTTATGTGAAATCCATCCGACAGTAATGGTTTCATTAATATTTAATGGTACAGCGATGATGTTATTTCCGTTAAGGTCAGCATTTAAAACGCCTGTTGAAATGGTATATCCATTTAATCCGATCAGAAGATTAAACAGAGTTGCCCTATCGCTAACACGGATACTCTTTTTATGAGATAAGGTACTCAATATCTCCTCTGAAAAATGAAAAGAATTGTACTCTCCTTGTTCAAAGGACAGGCAGGGATACGAATCCAAATCCTCCAACGTAACTCCCTCTTGCTTTGCCAGCGGATTATTAGCACTGATGAAAACATGAGGTGCAGCTTTAAATAATACTGTAAACTTTAAATTGTTTTCTTTCATAAGCTTATTGATGACCTTTGAATTAAATTCATTGAGATACAAAATACCGATTTCACTGCGGAGTTTTTTTACATCCTCCAGAATTTCATAGGTTTTTGTTTCTCTTAGGGTAAACTCATATTCCTCCAAGGCGTATTTTTTCATGAGATTTACAAAGGCATTGACAGAAAAAGCATAGTGCTGGGTTGAAACAGAAAAATGCTGGGGAGATGGCTTCGCATCTAAGTAACGGTTTTCCAACAGTTCTGTTTGCTCCAATACTTGCCGTGCATAGCCAAGAAATTCTGCCCCCGCTACAGAAATACTAATTCCCTTATTGGTGCGTTCAAAAATCGTTATCTTAAGTTCTGCTTCCAATTCTTTTATTGCGTTGGAAAGGCTGGGCTGAGATATGAATAAACGCTTTGCAGCCTCATTAAAGGAGCCCCAGTTTGCGATTTCAATTGCATATTTAAGCTGTTGAAGTGTCATTTTTTCCACCTGCCTATTATTCCTAATTAAAAAAGTTCCTTGACGATGAGTGCCAAGAAACTATGTATATCCCTGAATACAACACTTACTTATGGAAACCCCCTATCGCTCGTAGAGTTAATCGTTCATTAACAAAGGCAGGTCTTCTGACTTTGGTTGGGTAAATATATCTTGAAGTAGTGCTACATCTTTGTTTTGTTTATAATGCCAATATCAGGTCTTTCTTTCGGCTTTCTGTGTCCACAATAGTATACTAACACCAAACCATAGACTATATCAATGTCAATAACCTTAAATTATATTAAAGGTTATATATTTATAATTTCATTGACGATGAAATATTATTATTGTACTATTATATTAGTGCAGATACACGAAAATTAAAGGATGATTATATGAATAGGACAATTTATAAAAAGCAACCAACAGCATGTAATTGTATTAATTTACGAAGAGCTTCACAAGCAATTACTGAATTTTATGATGAAATTCTTGCATCAAGCGGGCTGAAGATAAGTCAATATTTATTACTTAGAAATATAAAGCGTCTAGGTCCTGTAAGCGTGAGTAGTTTGGCTTTGGAGATTAGACTAGATAGAACTACCATTGTAAGGAATCTTAACCATTAGAAAAGAGAGACCTTATTATAGATATTGCAACAAAGGGTGCTCGGGATCGTCGCCTAAAGCTTACTGATAAAGGACATGAAATTTTAGAAATAGCGGCACCGCTTTGGTTAGAAGCACAAAATTTTATTGAAAAATACTTAGGGAAGGAAGATATGAATACTTTTACGCTATTACTTTCTAAAATCGAGGCATTAGTGCCTTAATATTAATCATAAACGTGTATGTACACCTTTATGATTAATATATATGAATACTTAACCTAGTTGGGGTACGGCAACGATTCGTGTAAAAAACAGCCATAATTAGTAGCTACTAAAGGCAATAAAAATCGGTAACGCCTTAATAACCGTAAAATCAAAAATGTGATTAATTAATGGAGGTTAAGTATATGGAAATCAGGTTGATGGAAGAAAAGGATTTGGAGGAGGTTTCATTAGTTACTGCAAAGGCTTTCCAAAATGGCACTTTACATAAATATATAGCCCCTGATGACACAGTAAGGGCCGAATTTCTCAGGAAAATATTTCAGATCAGATTAATAAACAGCCTCGGCAGGGATGAAATATATCTAGCTAAAGAAGATGGCAAAATCATTGGAGCAGCCACATGGATACTATCACAGCTGGCAGCTGATACGAACAATTCTGGAAGCAGAACTGGCGAGGGCTCCCTTAATGAACTGCCATCTGATGTAAAGGATAGGTGGATTGGTTTTATCAAAGTACTGATCGCCGCTCAGAGAAGAAGCATACAGCCGCCTTTTTGGAGTTTGTCACCCATAGTTGTGCTGCCAGAAAAACAAGGCGTGGGAATTGCTTCAAAGCTTATAAGAAAGCAGCTGACAAAAATTGATTCTGAGGGGTTGCCCTGTTTTCTGGCTACTCAGGATATTGATAATCTGGATATTTACTACAGGTATGGCTTTAAGACAACCAGTGAAGACAAGATATCTGATTCAGGCGTTATAAGCTATACAATGGTAAGGCCGGGAAAATAAGTTTAACTAAAAGATTGAACTGTCCGACTGTACAGGCTGGTGAATATACTGTTATATGCTTAAAAAGAAAATGGGCAAGAATAGTATGAAATTAACGGAGGTATTATAAATGAAAGATTTAATAATAAAGGCAAAGCACCATTAACCAAGCGAGGTAGGCCTCAACTGAGGGCTTTACTATTTAGATGCGTCTTACCATTGGTTGCCAAAAACCCTGAATTCCAGAGAATACACCGTTATTTAACCACAAGGCAAATCAATCCCCTGAAGAAAAAACAATCACTGATTGCTTTATGTGGAAGACTCATAACATTAAGAGCAACTTGCTGCATAAGTAACGTACCCATTTGATTTGTTAATACTTAATTTAAACTTATTCTTACACTTGAGGATAATTGAAGTACGGAAGGGCCAGGGCAATTCACACCATACGGGCATTTGACCCAGCAAGAGATCCATCCCCTGAAAGGTAGAACGAAGGAATGTAAGGGCCGGTAATACGGACCCCGTGAGACATGGGAGGGTAAACCACAGGGGTTATTGTGAAGATCTGTTGTGCGATCATATTTTTTAAGAAATGGCACAAGCCTCTACTGAGTACGGCTAATGAATGGAAGCTCTGGTACTGTATATCTGCGTTAGGGAGTTAGGTAGATATGCTATTCGAGAAGCACTTTTGTCATTAATTGAGTGTATATACACTTTAAGGGTGACTCGATAATACAATTTGATTAAATGAGGAGAAATGACTATGTCGCTAACAACACACATTAAAGAGTTTCCTTAGATCTTGGGCACAGCCAGGTCGGCATTATTCCTGCCGACAGCTTTCCTGAATACATCGTCGATTTAACCAATATACACGTGATGTATTCTTTTTATGTCAAAGGACCGGCTTATCCGTTGGTTGGAGCGTAACCTCGTTCGCTGATGCCTACAGCAAAATCCATTATTACAACAGCTTATGACTATTCGCAATAGAACTTTCCGAAGGAATTGACCGACAAGATAGGCCGAGTTTACCAAGCGAGGTGTTATAATGCACCGCCGGAACGTATCAATGGAGCTAGACCACAATTGATGCAGGAATTTCTGCGCAAACTAGGGTGCAAAGTGGGTGATAAGATCAGTTTGCCAGAACGATTGGTTGCGACCAAAGCAGGCATAGTAAATTACGGCAGAAACAATTTCGCTTATGCCGAAGGCATTGGCTATTTCATCTACGCTCGTCCTTTGTAGTCAATAAAGAGCTTGACTATGATAGCCCTACCGTCGAGGTGGGTTGTCCGAAAGGATGTTCCGCCTGCATGAAGGTAGCGAAAATTAATGGTGTTAATCTTAGCTTCAGATTTCTGGCCATCAGGTGGAAGTGATGAAGGACCAAATTCAAGACTATATTTAGGTTAGGAGTTGACGTAATGAAAGTATGTTTCGTGGCATGCGGGATCTATCAACTGGAATTAGAACAAGTCTTGGTGCAGATTTAGAAAGGAAAAGTTATTATATTTCTCTATAGAAGACGTTCTCCAAAGAAACGCGCCTAGTGAACAAGAGCGGCAACAACCTTTCGATAGATCTAAGTATATTTCCCGTTTAGTCGCCAATTATAATCAGAAGACGTTTCTGGAGATCACGAGCAGGGAATGTATCGATGTCATAGAACAGGTCGACGTTGATATATTCAATGAATTTACCCGCCGCATCGACAAATACTTGGACAAACATGCCTCAGGTCAAGATGACTTAAAGAGATATATACAGATCGTTTCTGCATATTTGACTTTTATAGCTTGGAAACCCTTTCACCCTCCTGGCATGATTTTCGCGGGTGGACACAAAATCGTTGGCAAAGATAACAAGTAGTATTGTCCTGTGAAAAATAAGCAATTGCATGGAGAGTTGTCTGTATGCAAGTACTATGTAAGCAAGGATATCAGTGAAATGAATGATGCGAGTGAGAAGGAGAAAATGTTATGACTCTAAAGATAATTGCTTGCGAGGTTATGAAAGAAGAACTGCTTACCGTGGCCTCAGGCCGTAACATTGAATTCGAGTTTCTCCCACAGGTACGTCATAATCATCCGGAAAAATTGGGGATGGAATTGCAGAGCATTCTGGATAGTTCAATTGGCTATTCGCGAGTTGTGTTGGGCTACGGGCTATGCGGGGGCGCTGCAAAAAAATTGCGGGCGGGTGACTTTACTTTGACAATACCACGAGTACATGAATGCACTCCGCTGCTGCTCGGCTCTCAAGCAAGTTATGAGAAACACCGTTTGGATGAAATAGGTACATTGTATATGTCATGTGGCTGGACGAATAGTGAAGGGTCTATTGTTGGGGAGTATAATCGCACCTATGAAAAGTATGGCGAAAAAATGACTGCCATACTTATCGCCACGATGTATAGCAGCTATAAGCGCGTATTGTTTATCCGTACAGGTATTCCGAATGAAGAAAAATATCTGCGGCGGTCCAAGGAAATAGGACAATTACTGAAATTGGATCATCAAATAGCGCAAGGAAATCTGAGATATATTGATAAGATGGTTAATGGACCATGGCTTGAAGATGAGTTTATCAATATTCCACCTCACGGATTAATCGATGAATCATATTTTATAGATCAACATCAGAATATGTAATCTTGCCGGTTTCAAGAGCGTGAACAATGACTCATATTGCTAAATGCAATCCTAAATCTCTTAGCTCTTGTCATTGTTTGAATGTAAGGCGAGCTTCACGGGCGGTAACCAATTTTATGATAAGGTTTTGGAACCAATCGGACTTAAAGTTACGCAGTATTCGTTATTGTGGAATCTGTGCAAAGCCGCATCGGTCAACGCTTGGGCGAAATGGGATGAAGCTCAAGCATCACAGGAGAAATATTTGGAAGTGGTGGAATTGGCTGATTTTAAGAAGTTGTTTTTAAAACTGGAAGCCTTGGTACTGTAAATCTCAACCCGCCTATTTTATTGAAGTAAAACTGTTAACCTCTGCTTATTAGTCAAATTATAATGAGAAAGTACAATAAAGCACTCCTGCAAAATTAAAACTCCCTTTGTAAAAAGGAGAACCTACATGTACTCACTAGGTTTCAGATGACAACTGAACCATCAATGAAGTTTCTAAAAGTTAACCGCAAAGCGATTAGGTAGATAAAAAACTAATATACCTATCGGAAGAGGGATTTTTATTTGAAAATATGGTTGCTGACTTAACTAAAGACAATGATATCAATACAAAGTCAAAATGGCTTACGCTAGCTGTTACTTGTCTTGGAGTGCTACTGCTTAATATTGATTTGTTTATTGTAAATGTTGCATTGCCTGCTATCAGTAAAAGCCTGCATGCCCCTTTGAATATGGTTTCTTGGACTATTTCTGCATATCATTTTTTTAGAGAGCCGAACCCAAGATCCATTGATTGAACTATCGATTTTTAAAAATGTAAACTTTATCATGCCATGTTTAAGTTTGTTTCTATTTTCTGCAGCTTTATTTGGATCTCAGCCTTACTGGAGCCTGTTTTTACAAAGCTTTTGGAGATTTACACCGCTGCAAGGTGGACTTGCACCCGAATGTGTCGAGGAGTTTCTGAGGACATCGTTTTAAGGGATGCACCTAAAATACCCAACGCAACTTTTCAGAAAACAGAGTAGAAGATGCTAACCGGTGTCCAGTGGGCGGAAATCTAATTGTAGTGGAGCATAAGGATTTTCAAAGCCCGTCTATTATGAGAGAAAAGAGGTTAAGAATAAGCGAATAGACCCCCATGCTGCTAGCGCGGCACCATCGAAAGGATGAAAATTGGTTAATGTCGAATTACCTATTTGGCTGGCGAAGGTAGGTCGGGTTTCTATGGTGCTTCGAGCTCGTCGAATAGACTGACCACAGCGACCAGGTGCACCACAGATTGTTGCCTCTTTTAGAGAGCACGTAGGATAGAATGATGTCATGTATACCCACTGATGCGGCTTGTACGTTCATAAAAAGAACGTTGTCGCATGTGCGCTCACTCCCGAAGGGAAAGAAATCCGTACCTTTTTAACGATGACCTATGACTTAATTACGTTAGGTGATTGGCTTAAATCCAAAGGCATTACTCATGTGGCGATGGAAAGTACAGCTTCTTACTGGAAACCGATTTACAATCTTCTGGAGCTGGAAGAATTCAAGGTAATGGTGGTCAATGCTAAGCACATCAAGAATGTGCCAGGACGCAAAACAGATGTAAAAGATGCCGAGTGGATTGCGGGGCTGTTACAACATGGTCTGCTACAAGGAAGTTATATCCCTAATATCGATTATTCTAATTACAGGATTTAGCTTTGCACCAGAGCGCTTTGCTCGAGTTTCAAGCCAAACGATTCTCTTTTATGCCCTACCAGGAGAGAGATTAGGAGAAACCGTGGGAGGATTCCTAATGGGCACGACGTTTATCTTTCGGCTTTTTAGTATGATGATCGTCTCTTCGGTATTGACTTTGACCACGTCAATGGATGATTTCACTCAATTTTTTCATAAGCTGAAGGTACCGCTAGAGGTATCTATGATGTTGACAACAGCGATACGATTTATTCCGACGCTAGATAGAAAACGACGATTTATCTTAGAAGCTCAAAAAGCGCGCGGGACAAGATTTAATGATAAAGGGATTGTCGGTCCTATTCGCTCATACTTTCCAATAATGATTCCCATGTTTATTAATTCGATTTTGATGGCTAATTCATTATCAATGGCTATGCTTAATCGAGGGTACGGTTTGACGAGGACATGTACAGTGCTGCGAGAGATTTCATTTGCTCCTAGAGATTACTGGGTGTTTTCTCTTATTGTTCTGTTATTGACGTTGGCTGTTTTTATTCGTTTCAGTCTGCACTTAGGGGTTCTATAGACTGTGACTAAACTCCGCTTCGCTAGTTCGAGTTGAACTGTAGTTCCATTTGGATGATAATTATAATAATCTGATTATGGGAGAGAAACTATGGCACGAGATAAAGATCGACATACTTGGCGGGAAGGATATACTACAGGAAGTTGTGCTGCTGGCGCCGCTAAAGCAGCCTGTCTGCTCCTTAAAGGAGACAGCTTAGCTGATCAAATAGAAATTCCACTTCCGAGTTCGGCACGCTTTACAATGCCTATCCATGGTGGCATCGCTGGATATCCAGAGGCTAGAGCATGTATTTTGAAAGACGGCGGAGATGATGCGGATATTACGCATGGTCTTGAGATCCATGCCAGCGCGCGCTATATTTCACCATCTGGAGAGGTTCACATCCGAGGTGGTCAAGGAGTTGGTACTGTTACAAAAAAAGGATTGGCACTCTCAGTCGGAGACAGTGCCATTAACCCAGTGCCCAAAAAAATGATCTATGAAGCAGTTCGGGAGGTCTTTCCCCATGAAGAACTAGAAATTATTATCGAAGTTCCCGCTGGAGAGGCGGCTGCCTTACGCACCCTTAATCCAAGACTAGGGATCATCGGAGGAATTTCTATACTCGGAACCAGTGGGATAGTCCGACCGATGTCCGAGGAAGCGTTTAAAACCTCTATCCTACCTGAGTTGGAGCAGGCAGTCGCTTATGGACATAAAACTATTGTACTTACCCCAGGGCACTATGGGTATAGGGTCGCGACGGAACGTTTTATGGTCTCTGCTGAAGCCGTGGTTGAGATGAGTAATTTTGTTGGCTTTTTATTGGAAGAAGCGGCTTACCGGGGAATTGAACAGGTGATTTTATTAGGACACATCGGAAAACTCATTAAAGTTTCGGCTGGAATCTTCCATACTCATAACCGTGTAGCAGATGCTCGAATGGAAATATTACTGGCTCATGCCGCATTAGCCGGAGTTAATCTCGATACTTTAAAACGTTTGGCAGAGTTTCCAACGATCGAACGAGCCACGTTAGAGCTCTTACAACTTGGAGAGCAAAAATTGCTTCATCATCTGGCACATCTAGCAAGTGAAAGAGCCCAGGCGTTCACCTTCGGACGTTTGAGCGTTGGAACCGTTATGACGTCGTTGAACGGTCAACTAGTTGGTTGGGATTTGAAGGCACGCAATATTGTAGAAGAACAAGGCTGGGTGTGGTCAGTTGAACCGTGACATTTACTAGTTAGACAAAGAACTTACGAGGCACTCTTCACGAGCCTGTTCAGTCTTAAATGCACAGGCCCCTGTTTTCCACATTCGAGAAAACAGGGGCCAGCTTGTCATTCAATTGTAACGGTTCTGTTCGTAGACTGTGTTTCTTTGTGTCATTGCCACTTCTCCTTGGACTAAGGTGCAGGTTAAAATTAGCCACCCAGAGAAACGCATTATTGAAAAGCTTGCTGTGAAACCTGATTTTAGCATAGAAATATGGAAAAATGGGTTCTGTTCAGTAATCCCAAAGATAATTAGAAAGCTTGCTGAATAGTCTAGTTTATCAGTAATCAAGTTAAATGAAATAATTGGAATAGTCCAATCAGGTGTAGATCATGCTGTTAATGAAATGAGAAACAGTCAGAGTGCATTTACAGTGCGTGGTAGTGCTAAATCAGAGTTGATAAAAGCCTTGATATCCCGATATAGGTGCGGGCCGTGGTAGGATGTTATTTTTGGAGCAGAGTATTTGCTTGACTTAAAAGGTAGATTGTATTATTATATGACATATATATTAATTACATATCATGTAATATCATGGAGGTCAAATAACTTGTTAAGATTCACTGAAACGCTATGTTTTAAGCTCGGAGCCGCCAGCAGAACCCTTCAGAAATACTACAACAACCGTTATACGGATCATGGAGTGACTGTAGCACAATCTTTTATCCTCTATGCCTTAATCGAGGAAGACGGGCAGAGCATTAAATCCTTGGCTGAAAAACTGATCCTTGATGGTTCAGCAGTCACCGGGTTTATTGATAGAATGGAAAAAGAAAAGTTTGTACAGAGAGTGATGGATCCTCAGGACCGTCGCTCGTTTCAGATTTGCTTGACAGAGAAAGGAAGACAGATTGCGGATGCTATTTATCCCATTACAAAAGAAGTTAATGACCTTTTAACATTGAATATGGACCCTGCTATGAGGGCTATGTGGGATATGTACTTAAATAATATCGAGAGTTATCTAAAGTGACTCTCTTTTTTTGCAATATTAATATGACTAGTCATATTAATATATATAACATATAGACATGTCATGTACTATTTATTGGGGAGGTGTAATGAGGAATCATTTGTTTGTCCAAAATATTCTTGTCAGGAGGGTACTGATATGGATTTTACGGATGTTGTATTGACTAAGGTAGGTAATATTGCAGTTATAAAACTGAACCGACCCAAGGCATTTAATTCCTTAGGTTTCCTAGAAGAGATTATTGAATCCTTAGAAATTTGTTCCGATGATAAAGAAGTGAGGGCCATCATCTTAACTGGAGAAGGTAAGGCATTCTGCTCGGGTGGAGATCTAACTGTAGCTAAACAATACCACAGTGAATCAGTCACTTTGTTCAGGCAACTTACCAAGCCACTGAACAGAGTAATCAAGGAATTACGCACTATCCCGAAGCCGATCGTCGCTGCCATTAATGGAGCAACAGGTGGTGCTGGATTAAGCTTAGCTGCGGCTTGCGATTTGAGAATAGCTGCTGCTTCTTCAAAATTTCGCCAGTCCTACACCACAGTTGGTCTGGTTTCGGATGGGGGCTGGTCATTAACCATTCCAATGTTGGTAGGGTTCGCAAAAGCTGCGGAAATGGTCTTTCTTGATCCCAGTTCAGGCGAAGGAAATCGGATTAATTCACAAGATTGCTGAGGATGATCAATTAATGGATGCCGCCATGGAAATGGCCGTGGATCTAGCTGACGGTCCCTCCTTTGCTTTTGCTTTAGGTAAGCAAAGCTTGAATCACGCCTTACTTGGTTTGCTGGATAGCCAACTCGAATTTGAAAGGACGGCATTATTACAGGTCGAGAAGACTGAAGATTATTCAGAAGCCTTGGAAGCATTTTTTGAGAAGAGGAAGCCTTTATTTAAGGGTAGGTAATCAAACATAATTCACTTCCGGCAATATATGATGCATGTACGGAGTTAGATGGCATGGACAACTTTCTCGCCTAAAAGAGAACCAGTAACATATTTATGAACGGTTAGATTGTTTAGAAGGTTTGACCGATTATCTCTTTAATGAAGTTCTTGAGTTTTAATTGAGAGAAAACTAGGGGGAATATGGGAGGTAAGGAATTATGAGTCAGCCCAATAAATTAGTAGTTGTTTGGACTAACGGAGATAGGGAAGTTGCACTACGTATGGCATTCATGTACACACTTAATTCCAAACTTAAGGAATGGTGGAATGAAGTAACTCTGATAGTTTGGGGTCCATCAGCTAAACTCCTAGCGAAAGACACAATGTTGCAGGAATATGTCGGAAAAATGAAAGATGCAGGAGTAGAACTATTAGCCTGTAAGGCATGCGCAGATGGTTACGGAGTTTCTGAGATGTTAGAGAATATGGGGATAATAGTTAAATATACAGGTCTGGTGCTTACAGAATTTTTGAAGGACGAAAACATAAGAGTGATAACTGTCTGATAAATTTGTTAGCTAGATGTATTAAATGCGTTGGTTGAGAAGATAGAAATTCTCACACCAGCGCATTTAGGTTGGCTGGGTAAAGTTAGAGGAATAGGGGATAGAATTGAAATTGAGTCCAATAAAGACCGTTAAGTAATGCTCTAATATGTCCTTTCTCGTTTAGGATAATACGCATCCTTTTTCGGCCAGAATATGCTTGATAAGGAGTAGGATAATGTGCGAAGTTGGTTAAAAATGATTAAAGAACTAACCATTCGTCCAAAGAGAATAAAACTGATACGGAAATCGCCATCGTATTCTTTTGACGGAGAGCTAGAGGTTTATTAAGAAATTGATGAATTCGATGAGAGATGGTAGTAATGAGATGGAAGAACAGAATGTGAGTTTGACTAAACAAGAGGATGCTATTATAATTAAATCAATAAGTGTATATACACATATAAATTGGAGATAAATTTATGAACCATATTGCGGCAAGTTATCCTAAGCTTACTAGTCGTTGTCACAGTTTGAATATCAGGTGAGCTTCTCGTGCGGTAACTCAATTTTACGAAAATGTTTTGGAACCAAGTGGTCTCAAGTAACGCAGTATTCCTTATTGTGGAATCTTGAACAAGTAGAGCCTGTAACGATCAGTGAGCTGGCCAAAACCATGCGCATTGACAGAACTACCCTGAACAGAAATATGAAGCCATTAATCGATGTCGGTCTTATAACAGTTAATTCTGGAGCGAAGATTCTCCATGGTCACGGACTGCTCCACAAGCATGTTGGTCTACTAACGGTTAATCCTGGAGATGATCCACGGTCCAAGCACGTAGTTCTTACCGAGACTGGAAGAACCGCGTTGCTAAAGGCGGAGATTCTATGGTGTGAGGCCCAAGCATCACTAAAGGAATATATGGGAGAAGCAGACTTAGCGACTTTAGAGGTATTGTTATCGAAAATGGAAGCATTAATACCGTGATTCTGTATTAGGCAAAGGGTGCATATACACTGTTTAATAAAGCAGAGTGCCATTCGCTCTGAATTTATGGAGGAGAAAATACAATGAAACTATGTATATTGGGATGTGGGATCTATGAACTGGAACTAGAACAGGTCTTGGCGCAGATTAAACAGGAAAAGTTATTTGACTGTGAGTTAGAGGTTACTCATCTTCCGTTAAATCTCCATATTAATTTAGATGCCTTAAAAGCTGGTGTTATTAAGGCACTTGATGCCGTAGCGGCGGATCGAATTATCCTTCTTTATGGCTCCAAATGCCACCCTGATTTTAATGAATTCTTGAGTGGTTATCACAACTTAGTTAGGTTCGAGCAGTCGAATTGCATTGAGCTCATGATTGGTGAGAGGATGAAGGAGACTGATCAGGAGTCGAAGACGTTTTACCTAACTTCCGGATGGCTAGAAAAGTGGAGAGAATTGTTTGATTCGGGGTTTGGAATAGACGAGGTTGAGCTTAGACAGAGTTTTGGCTTCTATGATCGGACGTTACTTGTCGATACTGGTGTTAGTGAGATCACCGATGAAAAGATCCTCGATTTTTTCGAATACACTCAGGTTCCCATTGAAATGGAACAGGGAGGAATCGCAGTTTTTAAAAGTTATATTATAACGGCTATCCAACAGGCAATACACGACCAGAACGCGAACGAGTAAACCGTAATATCAAGCCATTAATTATATGAAACTGGGACATTTTCTTATCGAACCAATACTAAACGATCCAGTTCAATGTGCGGCGTATAAAAGAAAGGAGGATCTTATGAGTGGGTATGAACAAATTTATGAAACCCTTATACCCAAATTGGGCGAATGTGATTTTTTAGAGGCTAGCGAACGGCTTGGTTTGTCACCTCAGCCGGACGGTTCTTTATCGGTAAATTTTCTTGGCCGAGAATACGAGATTAGTTCCCTAGGTGTTAATCCGACAGACGGTAAGCCGGTTAATGTAAACAACCGCAGTGTGCTGGCATACTATACCTTGTCCCAAGGTGTGGGTGAACCTGCATTTTCATATGTGCCAATTTCCAATTTTGCCGGCCCAGGACTATTCGGCAATATAAGATGGATGACCGACCCGCTGGGTAAAACATTCGGTGGAGATTATGTAACATTCAGCGAAACTATGTGCAGATTAGGTGGAGTTTTTGACAGCATGTTAAGATCGGACCGCTATTCATGGCTTCTAAAAGTATTGCCGAATATCCCCCTCCAAATTATTTATAATGATGGAGATGACGAATTTCCTTGCGAAGTTCAGATTCTATTTGATAAAAATGCTGCACGCTTTATGGAGTTCGAATGCCTAGCTTTTTTAAAGGGATGCCTGGTAAGGGCGATGATTATGATTGCCAAAACGGGAGACACAGATGGATGGGTGTAAATAACCCAAGCATAGGCTCCTAGAGGCGAGAGGTGGATTATACGATGCAAATAGAGGAAATTATATCCCGAGAAATAGAGGCCCTCAAAATTCGTGAATACGCTTTTATCAAGACTGAGGACGTTATATTTTCTCAGGAAGTAAGAGCACTATGCGAAAAGAACTCCTGTAGAATGTATGGTACTTCATGGGCCTGTCCACCAGCATTCGGCAGTATCGGAGACTGCAAAAAGCAATGCCTAGGATATAAGCATGCTGATTAATCAACCTGCCTCGTATATTGGCATGATCGGTAGCCGCAAAAGAGTTAAAGCTTTGATCGCTGAATTAGAGGAAGAAGGAGTTCCGAGCGAACATCTGCAAAAAATGTACTCTCCGATTGGACTTAAAATTGGGGCAGAAACTCCTGAGGAAATAGCAGTAAGCATACTCAGTGAATTGATTAAAGTTCAAAGAGAGTTAGATCAAAGCAGTAAAAAGAAATGATCCTCAAGAACAATGGATAAAAAAATATTTATTTAATCAAGCACGGCGATATCGGCCCCGGGAGAGACAAGCGCTATATCGGTCAAACGGACATACCATTAAGCGATCTCGGGATTAAACAGGCGGAACTATTGAAGAGGAATTTTGGTAATATGTCCTTGGATAACATATATTGTAGTGACTTAGAGAGAGCCCAACAAACAGCTACCATAATTGCCTCAGCCCATCAAATCGTTCCGACGGCTATTGTGGAGTTGCGAGAAATGAATATGGGGGCTTGGGAAGGGAAGCTGTTTTCTGAAATTAGGGCCCAATATCCTCAGGAGTTCAAGAAACGTGGCGAAAATATTGCGCACATTACTGTCCTCCAGAGGGAGAAAGCTTTTCTGACTGTTATAATAGAGCGATTCCAGTATTTCGCAAAGGACAGCAAATAGGTGAATTTCCATGTGATTATGATGCTGAAGTTTTGGCAGAAAGCTTGAACAATACTTTGATTGGATTCGAGTACTTGCAAAAACATTAGCTAGCAAAGAAAAGTTACATCGTATAGCAGATTTTTCCTTAGCAATGCTAAACAAATGAGGCATTTTTTGAAATGAATTATGAGTAAACGTTCTCAAAAATTTAAATTTGAAGGAGTGAGTTTAATGAAAACATTATTTGACCAAACACAATTAACAGGAATAAAGCTGAAAAACAGATTTGTCCGTTCGGCAACCTATGATGGGGCTGCAGATAAACAAGGGCACGTAACAGAAAAACTACTACATGTTTATGAAAATCTAGCCAAAGGAGGGGTCGGTACCATTATAACCGGACTAACAAATGTGACGGATGTAGAAAAGTTAGTGCCAGGACAAATGGGAATTTACAACGATTCATTTATTGAAGAATATCAGAAATTAACTGACCTAGTTCATAAGCATGATACAAATATCATTGTTCAACTTGTTTGCAATGGCGCCCAAAATTCCAGTACTGCCGATGGATTATTGTGGGGACCAAGTGCAGTGGCTGATTTAGTATTCGGAACAGTACCAAAGGAAATGACAAAAGATGATATATATATTATGCAAGAAGGTTTTGCCAATGGAGCTATTAGAGCTAAAAAAGCGGGCTTTGATGGCATACAGATTCACGTCGCTCATGGATATCTTTTGAGCAGATTTCTAACTCCATATTACAACCGAAGAACAGATGAATATGGTGGAAGCATGGAAAATAAGGTAAGAGCAGTGCTGGAAACTTATCGACGTATTAGAGAGGTTGTTGGAGTGGAATTCCCTGTTCTGGTTAAAATCAATTGTGATGATTTTATGGACCAAGGCATGACTTTTGAAGAATGTAAGTGTGTTTGTGAAATGTTGGAAAAAGCAGGAGTGTCTGCTATTGAAATAAGCGGAGGCCTCGCATCATCCAGGCATAATGAGGGAACGATTAGGAAAACCACTCCAGAATCTGAATCATATTTCAAGCAATATGCAGCAGAAATTGCAGAAGAAATCGATATACCGGTTTTATTAGTGGGTGGAAATCGAGACTTTAACAAATTAGCAGATATTATAAATCAAACAAAAATTGAGTATATTTCGCTTAGTAGACCTTTCATACGGGAACCAGACCTGATTAATCGCTGGATCAGTGGAGATAGGACACCTGCGAAATGTATTTCCTGCACCAAGTGTTTTAGTAATGAAATAAAATGTATTTATAATCATTGAATATGAAAGTAGCACCGGCTGACCAGTTCTTTGTTGAGATCGCAGGTGAACTTCAGAAATTATTTCATGAAGATGTTGGCAGAGGAGTAAGCGATACTCGGAAAATTCTGGCATTAAAGAAGTCGAACAATTGAGTAGTGTCATTGAAGCTCAGGCCACAGGCATCAGGGAAGTAACCCAAGCATTGATACAAATCACTGAGAGGGCTGAGAAGATGGTTGAAATGGGACGGATTGGCAAGGGGGGCAGTGAATTAAATCACTAGTTTATTGAAAACAGAGTTCGATGGGCTTGAAAGCGATATATGGATTGCCCTTAAGACTTTGTATATTTCCAAATATATTTGAGTGGAGGTAAATTGTAATGCTTGCAACATTTGGATTTTTGACTCCGATGACAATGGGCATTGTACTTGTCACAGCTTTGGTCATCTTCGGACCAGGCAAGTTGCCGGAATTAGGGAAATCACTGGGTAATGGGATAAGAGAATTTAGATCTGCCACTGCTGAAGAAGAGAAAACAGTAGAAGATAAAGGAGTTGAGATTAAAAAACTAGAATAAATTCACAGTCTTATTGCAGTTCACCGCAATAAGCACTTCAATTGCTTAAAGAGACAACGGAAGGGAAGTGTGGGGTGCGAAGACGACATCATGAAGGCAATATTATGCCGTTAACAGACCATCTAAGAGCCTTTCGCAAAGTACTTGTTGTTGCCGCTTACGCCATTGCAGGAGGAAGCATCCTAGGATGGTTCGTTAGTGATTTTGTTTTTGCCTATTTGTCACGTCCGGTATCGTTACTGGAAAATATCATGTTTATTACCACCACTCCATTGGAGCCTATGCTAATCAAAATCAAAGTTTCCGTGATTTTTGGAGTCACTCTTGCGCTCCCGATTCTAATGTGGAATATCTGGAATTTTGTGTTGCCAGCGTTGAAACAGAATGAACGGAAGTACTTATATTTTATTGTGCCAGCCTCAATGCTGCTCTTTTTTGGCGGTGTAGCCTTCTGTTTCTACCTAGTACTACCAATGGGGATTAAGTTTCTTCTTTATGCAGGGAGTGGAGCTGTCAAGTCCACGCCTTTTGTGACGAAAACGTCTTACATCAGCTTTATTTTAACGTTTCTTTTAACATTTGGGCTGGTGTTTCAACTTCCGATTGTTTTATTGATCTTAATTCGCATAGGGATATTATCCCCAAAAATATTAGCCCAGAAAAGACGTTGGGCGATACTGGCGATTGTCATATTAACGGCTGTGGTTTCCCCAACGCCAGATTTATTTACACAATTCCTTATGGCTGGGCCGATGTATTTTCTCTATGAAATCAGCATCTGGCTAGGATATTTGGTCGCTCGAAATAAAAAAACAGCTCTAGCATGAAAATAAAGGGGGGAAGTCATGGGCTTTAGTGAAATCTTATTGATTATGCTCATCGTATTTATCTTGTTTGGGCCGGAGGACTTACCAATCATTGCTCGGAGGATTGGTAAGATACTTTTAGAAGTTCGCAAAGTAAAGAATGAATTAACAAAAGAACTAAGAAAATCTATGGACGTCCCTGTCGATAGCTTATACAAAACATTTGAGCAAACGACTTCACCATTTGTTGGCAATCAGGAAACACATAGCTCACAAAGGAATGAAAAACCATTAAAGCAAGTGAATGAAACCCACGAGCAATCAGCGCAGATAAAAATGGATGATCAACCTGGGTAACTCTTGGTGAAATTAAAGAGTTTGGGTGTTTAGGTCTGCGTCCGGTGAAACTGAAAAAAGAGAGTGAAACTAAAAATGAAGCATCATGAAAATAGTATTAAAATTAAAGATATGAGCAGGAGGAAGTTCCTCATAGGAAGTGTAGCCGCTGGAGCTTTGGCCCTAGGGGGAGTACTATCGAAAAATAGAGACCTGCTTGCGGAATCCATGGATCGCTTAGGAGGCCGCCGGTGGGAAGTCACAGTTGATGGCAAGATAGTGAAAGAAGGAACGGTTTCCGCCAATGAAAAAGAGGAATTGATTATTCCTGTAGAAAATGGCACGGGCCGGATTATTTTTGAACAGGGAAGAATTTATATGCCGGATGACAATAATATTTGTACAAAGAAAATCTGCTCCCTCATGGGTGCAATATCAAAATCAGGAGAATCCATTACTTGTCTTCCCAATAAGTTGGTTATAAGGATCCTTTAGTAGAATTTCAAACGCAATTTTTTGAAAAGGACAAGCCAATATGAGTAAATTCAAACCCATGCGACTGTTCGCTTTTTCGCTGATTCTTTTTGGTTTTATTGGATGGCAAGGCTATAATCTCTACATTCATGACAGCAATTACAGGGAAACCCGGTTTCTTTTTGACACGGAAGTATACGTGGAAGCTCACGGGTGGGGAGCTAAGAAGGCGGCACTGGAAGCGTTGCAAGTGATGATGGAACTTGACGGAAAGCTCAATAAATTTTCTTCTGAAAGTGAAATCTATGCTATTAATCAACAGGCCGGAGAGCGGCCTGTTGCAGTATCTACAATGACTTTTCAAGTGATAGAGCAATCACTTGAAATTGCCCGGAGGACAAATGGAGCTTTTGATCCGGCCATAGGTCCGCTGGTTAAATTGTGGGGTTTCGGAGAAGGGGTTCCGCAAAGTGTACCTTCTACAGAATCGATTCATGCCGCATTGAGGCTGGTGGATTATAAAAAAGTACTTCTTGATGGGGAGCAAAGGACGGTATATGACCTAGATCACGTTTGATAGACACAGAGAATACCCCTATAATCAAAATAACGGAGGTATTCAAAATGGCTTACGACAAAGAGTACAAAGAGTTGGTTGTCAAGAGGATCATAAACAAGGAAACAA
>NZ_JAPDHR010000047.1:0-31226 GCF_030063005.1 Dehalobacter sp. | reverse complement strand
TGCATCAATAAACTGAACCTCATTGTCCTCTGTTATATAATCATCTATGCTTTCCGGAAATAGTGTAATTTGTTCGCGGTTTATTCCGTTTTTATATGGCATAATTATTCCCCTTATGATTCGGTTTTCTTACTTAATTATACCATATTTATCCATTATTCTCTACGTTTTTACACAGCCTGTGGACGGCGGGCCCATGGAATAAATTACTCAATCTTATTAAATACAGTTCTGAATGGATGTTTAGATTTCATTATCTCTTCCTTCTGATCTTTTTCATACTGCTCGATATTCAAAAATCGTTTCATAGATCCGATATCTAAGCCTGATAAAGTTTTTATTAGCTGAAGTGGAACTTTATCTTCAATCAGTTTTTTAATGAAAGCATTTCTAAAAGCCTGAAATGAAACCTTCTTGTTTTTAACAATCTTACTATCTCTCACAATGCTTTTAATTGCAGCTGTTATTTGATCACTTTTTAGTCTACAAACGGAACCATTCACCTGATCATAAGTAGATGGAAATAGATAAGGGTAAATATCAAAGTTGATGCCTTTTTCACTTTCAATAAATGTGATATATTCATTTATTTTATCTACTATGAAGCCAGACAGAGGGATTTCTCGTGATACAGTCTTATTACTTTTTCGTTTCTTTTTACCGAAATATACTTTCTTATCTTCTAAAACAATAAAATTCAAAACATCACCGGTGTTCTCAGATTTTCGATAAACATTTAATGAACATAGCTCTTCCTTTGTGCAGCCGGTATATGTAAGTATAAGAAAAGCTATCTTTAGGCGTAACGCCTGCTCCGATTTAGGATATGAACAAATTATATTATAAAGATCCATTACTTCCTCTTCAGAAATTGTAATGAAATCAGTTCCCGGAGATTTATAATAAGTCCAATGCTCAAATATAGTATTCCGATTAACGTTTTCTTTGTTAAAATACATAAAAAAATCTTTCAGAAAAGAATAATATCTGTTAACTGTTTTAGGAGAACAAATCTTTTCTTGAACAGATAAGAAATGTTGGATATGAACTTTTTTTATATCTTCAAAATTTGGCTTATCATCAAATTCACAGAGATATCTGAAGAACTTCTTTATTGTAGATTTCCTTTGCGGAATATTCTTAGGGTTTTCTCCTATTCTTCTTAGGTGCTCCTCATAAGAATCCCAATATGCATCATACATAGTTTTAATTATATCCTTGCCCATTAAAATCTCCACCTCCTAAAATTCATCTTTATATAATTCGCCCCATGGATGGGGCGACCTGCAGCCAATTTCGCCTAACGTTCAGGGCTTTACGCAGCGCCATACTATCTTCATATTGACAAAGTTGCGTAAAGCCCGTGTTATACGATGTTGCAACTTTCATTCTCTTCTAAAATAGCCTTATCAACAAAATTCACAAACCCTTTTAAGAAAATTTGCCTTAGTTGACCATAGTTCATTTTAATATTGTATATTCTTTCCTTCTTACCCGTATTGAATTGTTCCTCTATCTTAACAATTTGTTGGATCGGATAATCGGATTCAGTTAAAGAAAAACTCCAATAATCGCCTTCATGTGTAAACGTATTTCTAACTTCAGATAATATTTTTGCAAATATTTCAACTGTGATTTCTGTATTAAAACTGAAGTCTAGTTCTTCTTTACATCTCTTATTATATTCCTGTTCTGTTTCGTCTTTCTCCCTTATTACCTGATACTTATAATCTGCAAGGCTTCTCTTAACGTTGTCAAGAATAAAGATCCTATCCTCTTCGATAACGTACTTCTCAAAGAAATCAATAACCATTTTATGTTTTTTAATATCTATTTGAGCAATTGTATATAATGTTTCAATACATACAACTAAGAAGAAAATCTTTAGAGCATCTTTCCCACATCTGATCTGTTCGATATCATCAGCAAGAGAAACAAGCCTCATTACGTTATTAATCATAAGGCGTGGTTTATTAGGCCCATTTTTCTCTCCCTTAAAGATACTCACTAAAAAACTTTCCAATTTTTTATTATTTGGAATTAACTCTTTATAAAAATAAACAATGTCGAACAAATACTCTCTCATACCGAACTCTTTATCTAATCTGTATACTAATTCCTCATATTCCTTCTCCATAAGAAACCTCCAAATTAGCAATATCGTATAACGTCCTTTTTCCGCATATGTTGCGGATTACATCCAAATATGGAGGTAAACCGCAAGGGTTGCGGAGATATTTCCTTTAGCAGAATTTACTTCTTTTAAACCTCCATGTCCAGTGCATCGATTGGGCTGTGTATTTTAGCTAGATCTCGTTGGCTTACATGGGTATATATTTCTGTTGTTTTAGAATTTTTATGCCCTAAAAGTTCCTGGATATATCTCAGATCCGTACCGCCTTCCAGCAAATGGGTGGCAAAGGAGTGTCTGAGTGAATGAACAGATACATCTTTCTTAATATTTGCTTTTGTGCAGGCTTCCTTAAAAATATTTTGAACACTCCATTCCGATAGGTGACTTCCTTCAAAGCTATACCCCTTTAGAATTAGCTCCTGATCCATTTTATTGAATAGACATAGTATTTTTTAGGTTCGAATTCAATTAAGTTCAACCACTTCTCTGTACATTTGTTCAAAAATAATCTTATCTTCAAAAACTTTGTAAAGAGAAAGAATTGTATCTAAAGTTACAAAGAGTTCCCTTTGATTTTCTTCCCGGGCGTTGACATATACAGCCATCTTTCTGCTCCATTCTTACATAATGGAAATATTACTAATAAATACCATTACAAAAATATTTTAACTTCTTTAATTTGCATGGTCAATCCTGAAAAATAATTTTGGTATTATTTAGGGAACCCCTTTTTATGTCATATGCGTTTATCCGAATAAACAGCTTCAAGCGCTTTGGAACCAGTACGGTGAAAGCAATTTTGAGCTTTCTGTCTTGATGGTTTTGAAGTACGAGGATACAGAATCAGATCAAACCGACGATGAGTCCAAGATTTTTTTGACTCACATAGGTATATTTTTCTGTAGTATACCTCCTCGAATTCGGATTCGGCTCCGAATTTGAGGAGGTATGCCGTCCAGCTCCGTTCTCTTTTTTCCTTACTGCCCATCTCCGCAGAGGCAAGCTTACCTGCTCCACGCCTCGTCTTTACGCCACACATCCATAAGATCGCAAACCTTATTCTTATAAATGATATACGTCTCCTTGTCATTAGTGGCGATTTCGCGCAGCTTTTGCTTTACTTCCCTAACGGTTTGATCCAAGTTTTCACAGAGGAAGGCGAGATGGTTAGCCCTGACTTTGATCGAACTCTTCACGAAGTTATTTCTCATCCTCTCGTAGCTCTGGGTGGATGAGCTTTTTCGGAGCGATTCCAGCGAATCATTCAGCTGTCTGGCCGTTATAGCGAGTTCTTCTTTGGACGCCTTGACGTTCTCCAATTGGGCCTTTAGATTGGCGAGTTCCGCAGTCAGCTCGGTGATGGTACCACTTTGGTCTTCCACTGTTTTCTGAAAGTCCGCCTTCTCCTGCTGGGCCTGGTCTTTTTCTTGCCTGGCCTGCGTCCGTTCTTTGACCGCTTGACGCAGTTCCTGGGTGGTCATGCCTTCGACATCCATATCGACGATGAATTGCGCCCGTTCCTCCTTCGGGATACCTAAAAGAAGCACCGCCTGGCTGTAGTTTAATTTCGGATTCGGCTCCGAATTTGAGTTGGTAAGCTGTCCTTCTCCATACTCTTTGAAGATACGCATCAGTTTATTGGCCCTGCTCTGGGAGAAATCGACCGACTCCTCCAGCCACTTGCCCCATTCTCCAAACTTAAGCAGGGACTTGGCCTCCGTCAACCGTCTTCCAATCTCGACGGTGGCGGCAAGATAGATATTCTCAGCCTGATATTTGATCATATTAATCTCAGCCGCGATTACATTCGGCGTGCGTCTGCTGATGACATCAGGTACTGTATTGGTTTCTGGATCATTCTCCGGATCGGTTGCTGTACCCTTTGCTGGATCCGTCATGATATCCACACTCCTTTGGACTAATTTCACTTATAGGATATGTGTCCATGGCTTAAAAGTGTGACAACCTCACTCGTTAAGCTTTTTATCCCTTGCCTGAGATGAATGAGCATTCTGTTGTTGTCAATATCTTTATCTTTAGGGAAGATACTTCACTTACTCTTAGTCCAGCAGAATATACAAGTGTAAGAATAGCCTTATGTTTAAGATTCTTTGGGGCCATAAGAATACGTTCAATTTCTAGCTGGCTTAAAAATTCTGAGTGGCAAGACAAGAATGAAAAAAGGGGACGTAAAGAAACTTTTTGAGTTATCGTTACGCCCTCATTTTTTATCCTTAATTATCTATTTCTGCTGATTACATTAAATATTGAGAACTTGCGTAGATACTCAAGCGAAGGTTAAGTGAAGCACTAATTCTTTTTTATTTCAAGCCACGGACTGGGCAGTTTAGCTTCTCTCCCATTTCTTTAAGCCAGGAATCCGGGTATGCTTCATAGGTTTTTCCATCGAGCACTCCCTGGGGGGGCTGGCGGAATTGCTGAAGTACCCAGTTGGTTTCCTGACCGAGAAGCTCACGGATGGCAATTAGATCCTCAAAAGGATGCCAGACCGGCAGTACTGTTGTCCTGAATTCATATGGAATTCCACTGTTTTTGATCCATTCGATCGTTTCGGATACCTTGTCGCCACTGTTCCTGCATCCGGTCAGCTCCGGATATTTTTCCGCAGTGCATTTGATATCCATCGCAATATAGTCTAAGCAAGGCGCAACTTCCTGGAGTTTTTCAAGGCTGCTGCCGTTCGTATCCAACTTCACTTTAAAACCTAGTTCCTTGATTTTCCTAGCCAAAGGCACAAGGTCCGAAGATAAAAGCGGCTCCCCGCCCGTTAGACATACTCCGTCCAATAGCCCTTCTCTGGTCTTCATAAATTCTATGACAGCAGAAGGAGAAGTCTGCGGCTTCTCCTTCACATCAACCAGGGCAGGGTTCTGGCAGTAACCGCACTGGAAATTGCATCCCCCAAAAAAGACGGTTGCGACAATATGACCGGGATAATCTACCAGAGAAAAAGGTTCAATATCCATCAGCATAATCTTTTATCCATTCCTTTTCATGCCATTCCTGCAAAGTTCGCATTATTGACTTATCCTATGACTGCAACATTTACTATTTTTGGTTATTATTTCGCTACACCGTCAAACAGACTTGGGGTGACTCCCGTAACATGGTATTTGACGGTTTCTTTTTTCTCTTCCTGTTTGCCGGGGTTCATGGCGGAGATCGGTCTATAGAAGCCGGTGACCCTCGTCATGACCAGGGTTTCCCTGCCGCACTCAGGACAGTTGAAATGTTCGCCTTTGATATACTTGTGGTCTTCGCAGATGCTGAAGGTCGGAGTCAGCGTGAAATACGGCAGCTGGAAGTTCTCAAACACCCTGCGTACGACGGCCTTGGCGACGGCAAGATCATCGAGGCTTTCGGCCAGATAGCCATGAAGCACGGTCCCGCCGGTATAAAGGGTCTGCAGGTCATCCTGAAGCTCGACGGCGCGGAACAGGTCGCTGGTATAACCCACAGGCAGGTGGGTGGAGTTCGTGTAATAGGGTTCATTGTCGCCGGCCGTAATCATATCGGGATAATGCTTTTTGTTGATTTTAGCCAGACGGTAGCTCGTACCTTCCGCGGGTGTTGCTTCGAGGTTATAGAGGTCTCCGTCTTGCTCCTGGAATTCCTGGATGCGGTCTCTCATATAGTTCAATGTTTCCTTGGCAAAATTCTGTCCGAAAACGGTGGTGATGTCATCGGCGTCCGAGGTGAAATTACGGATCGCTTCATTCATGCCGACTAGACCAATCGTCGAGAAGTGGTTCGTCCAGTACTTGCCAAAACGTTTTTTAATATCTCTCAGATAAAACTTAGTATAGGGATACAAGCCGTTGTCCGTCAGGATCTCCAGCGTTTTGCGTTTGGTCTGCAGCGAGGACCGGGCGATATTCATGTGGTTATCAATCAGCGTGATGAACTGATCCCAGTTGCCTTTAGCCAGATAGCCGTACAACGGCAGGTTCAGGGTTACAACTCCAATGCTTCCTGTGAGCGGATTGGCTCCGAACAGGCCACCGCCGCGTTTTCTGAGTTCCCTGTTGTCCAGACGCAGACGGCAGCACATACTTCTGGCGTCCTCCGGATTCATATCGGAATTGATAAAATTCGCAAAATACGGGATTCCGTATTTATCGGTCATTTTGAAGATCGCTCTCGATACTTCACTGTTCCAGTCAAAGCCCTTCGTGATGTTGTATGTCGGGATCGGGAAGCTAAAAATATTACCGTCAGCGTCACCTTCGAGCATGACCTCGCAGAACGCCATATTGATGATATCCATCTCAGCTTGATATTCCCGGTACGGCGTATCCAGGAATTTGCCGTCAACGACAGCGGGCTCATCTTTGATGGCCGATTCGGCCGCCCGCACATCGAGCGTAATATTAAAGAATGGAGACTGGAAACCTACCCTGGTCGGGACATTGACATTGAAAATAAATTCCTGAATTCCCTGTTTGACTTGTTTATAATCGAGGTTATCCACTCTGACGAACGGAGCAAGATAGGTATCAAAGCTGGAGAGCGCCTGAGCACCGGCAGCTTCTCCCTGTAAGGTATAAACAAAATTAACGATCTGTCCGAGTGCGGAACGAAAGTGTCTGGCCGGTCTGGAGGTCGTCTTGCCTTCCGCGCCCCTAAAACCTACCAGAAGCAGATCTTTGAGATCCCAGCCGACGCAATATGGAGCAAGGTCTCCCATGTCATGATTATGCAAAGCACCGGAATCGTGCGCTTTGCCGACTTCAGACGGAAGCAGGGACTGCCAGAAAGCATTGGTCGCTTTACTGGTTACAAACCGGTTAAGCCCCTGAACCGAAAATCCCATATTGGAATTCTCTTTGATTTCCCAGGTTCCCAGCCCCAGGTAATCAGAGAATAATTTATTGTTATCGTTTTTGGCGCTTTCCTGATTTCGAATGATTTCATGCTGGAAGCGGTACCGGATATACGCTCTGGCAACATTAGTATTTCCTGTCTGCATCAGGACATCTTCAACTTTATCCTGAATCTGCTCGATTTGGAAGCCTTCATTCTTACTGTAAGCAGCTTCCAATTCCGAGAATACCCTGTCGGTAACAATCTTCGCCCAGTTGGTGACATTGGGGGTCTCGGTAGCAATAAAAGCCTTTTCTACCGCCTTGCAAATCTTTTCCTGATTAAAAATTTCTCTTCTTCCATCCCTTTTCACAACGTACATGGCTTAGTCCTCCTGCTCCCATATATATATATTTGCATGGATATCTTGTCTTTACCGCAAGGATCTCAATTTGGGGGACTGTTTTATTTGCGGCGCTTTACCAGTCCGTTCAACTCTTCCATAAACTTCTGAATATCCTTGAACTGCCTGTAAACAGAAGCAAAGCGAATATATGCAATTTCATCTGCTGCAAACAGTTTTTTCATGACGGCTTCGCCGATTAATTCGCTCGGCACTTCGCGGTCGTTGATATCACGCATTTCTCTTTCGATATCGGTAACCATTGTTTCCAGCTGTTCGGTAGACACGGGGCGTTTCTCACAGGCCTTGTTCAAGCCTGACAGCAGTTTGTGACGGGAAAAGGGCTCTCTTCTGCCATCCTTTTTTACGACAATCAGCTGAAAATCCTCGTAGCGCTCATACGTCGTAAAACGCTTCGTGCAGACATCGCATTCCCGTCTGCGCCGGATAGCCGTACCTTCCTCAATCTGTCTGGAATCCAGCACCTTCGTGTCGTCGCTCTGGCAAAAAGGACAGCGCAATACCCTCATCCTTCCTATATCTTGTATATTTCTTATTTTATCAATACTATATATAGTAAGCAATCGCCTTTTATTGGCGTTTTTATGCATCTAAGGCCTTCTATATGGATTATTTTACGTTTTGCTTGCGATTTTAGTTCTTGGATATTTCATGCAAAACATTACTTAAGTCCCAAATCATTGCAAAATAAATAAATCAAGACAAACACACTTCCGTCAAAAAAACATATCCTTTTATTGTAAATATATTCCATTATAACCATAAGGAGGAATCCCCATGAGTATTGGTCAACCCTCCTATCTTCTGCAAAAAGTTGCACCGATTGTACTGAGGGAACTTCAGCCATACATCGCCGGTAAAGTTGGTCCCCTCGTTGCTGAAAAGATTGGCATGCCCATTGCCAGGAAAGTCGGACTTCCACTTGCTAAAAGAATAGGTATTCCTATGGCCCGTAAGACCGGTACCTTTTTGTTGAACCGGGTCGGCTATCCGCTTATTAACAAAGTCATTTTCAAAGGAAATCCCCCTTCATTCCTCTTGCCCGGAAATCCCCAGGCAAACAGTGGCACAGGAATAAAGACAATGGTGACAGAAACAGGATCAGGACTTGGACCAAGTTCAGGATCAGGAAATGGTACTGGTACTGGAATAAGCACAGGTTCAGGTTCAGGTACAGTTATTAATACAAGTAAAGGTATAAAAAGGACAAAAAGAACAGAAACCGGAATAGAATCTGAAGCAGGTGTACGCGGGAGAAAACAAACCAAAGCAGAAAAAAAGATTGAAAAGCAAAACAGAAAGCGTCAAAAAACACGGAGAGGCTTGTTTAGCTTTGGTAAAAATCTTCAGTCCTTCCCGACTGGAATCCGTCCGCTGAACCAGATTGTCCCCGGGCCGGCCGTTCCTTCTCCTACCCCGGAAACTCCGAGTACCTTTGCCCAACCTGTTGTTCAAAATCCAACTGTCCAAAATCCTTATGAACTATTTGATCAAAATCAGAATTATGCTTCCAGTCTCTTTAACAGAAGAAGGCAAAACCATGGTTTTTGAAAAATCCGAACACAGATAATAAGATTCTATGAAAACTGGTTGACGATACAAAGACGCATGAAATCCCGCCTCAGTCTCGAGACAGGATTTCATGCATCTATTAGCATCTACTACAGAGATCAACGGTTAATATTAAATATTTTAGCTTCGGGATGAGAAAAAACAACAGCGGTAACAGACGCTTCGGGGTCCATCATGAAATTCTCTGTCAGTGTTATTCCAATCTCCTCCGGTTTCAGCAGTCTGAACAGCTTGGCCTGTTCTTCCAGTGCAGGGTAGATCGGGTAGCCCGGAGAAACCCGGATGCCGTTATCAATCCCCCAGATTTTACGCATCTTTTCATGCATGATGTCAGCAAATCCTTCAGCCAGCTCCAGGGCCAGAACCTGAAGAAGAAACGACTTCAGGTATTTGCCCTTGTCCCGGTAATTCTCGGCCTTTTCTCTAATTCCCAGGCCCGTAGTCAGCGCAAACATACCAAGATAATCATACGTCTGCTCCTGACCATCAAGCTTATTCCAGGGACGGACATAATCAGCCAGACAAAGGCCGTTGTCTTTTTGCTGACGCGGAAAACTGAGCTCTTCAAGGACAATATTTGAAGCTTTCGGACTCAAATTCAGATTCGAATCCGAATTTAGAATAGCGACAGTATTTCCGTTCGCACAAGCCGGATAAAACGCAAATACCCCATTGACCGTAATCAGCTTGTGTTCTTGGATCTCTTCCAGGAAATCCTGAACAAATTTCTGGATTTTGGCTGATTTATCTTGGGAAACATCTTCGGAATCCAGCAGGAGGCTTTCCGCTGCCTTGATTTCTTCCTGGGAAGGGTGGCGCAGTTTGTTTTTGACACCGAGATAACGCCTCAGGATAAAAGGCAAATCGAGGTTCGGGATAATCTCCGCCAGCGGGTAATCCAAAAGAATCTCCCGTGCTGTATGCTGCGGGCGGCAGGCAGGTCCGTCAAAGCTGACCGGCGAAAATTTATTTTCGCTGTGGCTGCCGGAGATACTGTCTGGGATGTTGCCGGAAATCGTACCAACATTACCGGCCTGATCATTATTTTTAGCTGCGTTATAGCTTCCGAAATCATTGGCTGACTTTCTTTTCAGACCATTCAGGAGATTCAGGCCATCCATGGCGTCACGCGCATACAGGACCGGTCCGCCGTATTGCGGAGCGATCTTTTCTTCGGTATATTTCCGGGACAGAGCCGCGCCTCCGAGAATCAGCGGGGTATTGATTCCGGCTGCCTGCAGGTCCTGGGCCGTCAGCAGCATTTGCTGAACCGATTTGACCAGAAGTCCGGATAAACCGATCGCATCAGGGGCCTCTTTCCTAGCTGCTTCAATCAGCTGTTCAGAACTGACTTTGACGCCAAGGTTAATCACCTTATAACCGTTATTGGACAGGATGATTTCCACAAGATTCTTACCGATATCATGGACATCGCCCTTGACCGTCGCGAGCAGAATCTTCCCTTTGACCGCCTCTTCGGCTTTTTCCATATAGGCCTCTAGGATGGTCACCGCTGCCTTCATGACTTCGGCACTCTGCAGAACTTCAGCCACGATCAGCTGGTTCCTGTTAAAGAGGCTGCCGACTTCCTCCATACCTTTCATCAGCGGACCGTTAATAATCTCAAGCGGCCGGTATTTTGTCAGGGCCTCGTACAGATCATTTTCCAGGCCGTCCTTGGAGCCTTCCACAATAGCTCCTGCCAGCCGTTCCTCAACGGAAAGCCCGGACGTCTGTTTTTGTTCCGTGACCTTTTTCTCTCTGTAAAAATCGGTAAAAGCTTTTAAGGTCTGGTCATTCGTATTTAAGAGCAGATCTTGGGCTAGTTTTTTTTCTGCCTGAGGAATCGTCGCATAACGTTCCAGTTTTTCGGAATTGACAATCGCGTAGTCCAGTCCGGCTACGGTATTCAGATAGACGAAAACGGCATTCAGCACTTCCCGGCCTGCCGCAGGCAGACCGAAGGAGACATTGCTGATCCCAAGAATCGTCTTGCATTCCGGATATTTGGCTTTGATCAGTCGCAGGCCTTCAATGGTCTCAACTGCGGAACCGAGATACTTGGCATCCCCGGTCCCTACCGGGAATGTCAGCGGATCAAAGATAATATCGGCAGCTGAGAGACCGTATTCATACACCAGCAGATCGTAAGAGCGTCCGGCCACTTCGAGCTTGCGCTCCCGGGTCAGGGCCATACCCTGTTCATCGATTAAGCCAACCACGACTGCAGTACCGAATTTTCGAAGCAGCGGAACAACTTCATCAAAGCGTTCCCGGCCGTTTTCAAGGTTGATCGAATTAATGATTGCTTTGCCCTGAATTAACCGGAGTCCCGCTTCCAAAACCGCGGGATCGGTCGTATCCAGCATCAGCGGCGCTTTGACTTTATTGACAACATGGGGCAGAAAGCTAACCATATCCTCAAGTTCGTCCCGGTCGGGATTGGCCACACAGACATCCACAATCTGAGCGCCCTTCTTGACCTGATTTCGGGCAATCTCGGAACCTTCTTCATAATATTCACCGGCAATCAGCTCCTTGAATTTGCGAGAACCGATCACATTGGCCCGCTCGCCGACCAGCAGCGGCCGGTTTTCTTCTTCGGGCCAGACTGCTTCGAGTCCTGCGACGCTGCTTCGTTCAGCAGCCCGCATTTGTCTCGGAGCGTACTTGGCCAAGGCTGCTGCCAAGGCTTCGATATGGCGATCCGTCGTCCCGCAGCATCCACCGGCAATGTTCAGCCAGCCTTTGGCTGCGTAAGCGGCCATCTTTCCGGCAAACTCTTCCGGAGTTTCCTGGTAGCCGCCTTCTTCATCAGGAAGCCCCGCGTTCGGGTAACAGCTCACGGCGCAAGAGGCAAGCCCCTCCAGGGTTCTGAGGTGATCGTTCATCAGTTCCGCTCCGGTGCCGCAGTTCATGCCGACAGCAACCGGCTTCAGGTGCTGTATCGAAATATATAAGGCTTCAATATTCTGTCCTGCGAGCATCGTACCCGAGGGTTCAATCGTCACGGAAACGACCAGCGGCACCTCCCGCCCAAGTTCAGCAAAGGCGCGCTGAATCCCGAGTCCTGCCGCCTTGATATTCAGCGTATCCTGACAGGTTTCGACGATCAGCAGATCGACGCCTCCCTTAATAAGGCCAAGTGTCTGACGGCAATAAGCCTCTTCCAGGTCAGTAAAAGTAATACCGCCTCCAAAGGCCAGCATCTTGGTCGTCGGACCCATAGATCCAGCCACAAACCGCGGTTTTTCCGCTGTGGACCATTTATCAGCAGCTTCGCGGGCCAGTCGTGCCGCAGCCTCGTTGATTTCCATATCCCTGTCCCCGAGATGATATTCCCCAAGGACAATATTTGTACCTCCGAAGGTATTGGTTTCAATGATATCCGCACCGGCTTTCAGATAGGCCTCATGAATATCACGCACGATGTGAGGACGGGTGAGCGTCAGAATTTCGTTGCAGCCTTCCTGTTCAGGCCCACCAAAATCTTCAGCAGACAGATCCTTCTGCTGAAGCATGGTCCCCATTGCTCCGTCCAGAATCAGAATTTTTCTCGCAAGCAATTCATTAAAAATCTGTTGTTTCATGGTCTCACCACTTCTTTATAAACTTTTCCTCCAAGCTTCCCTTGGGTTTATCATATTATTTTACCATGATTATACGATTCGTCCAATCTATACATCTCGTATTTCCTGCGTATTTCCTGCGTAATCATTTTTGTATATTCTAAGCAGCATATCCGGATATTCTGAGCTGCAGAAAATTCTTGTTAAAATTGCTCAAACCGTTAAAATAGTAATATATGGCGATATCCAGACAAATATGACTGTATTCAGTTTCCTTTCAGAATAATCGTGTATTTTAAAGATACAGGAGGAATAAACGAATGGCCAATAAATTCAGAATACTTGTCGTGGATGACGACGCTTCAATCCGCCAGATGCTCAGCCTGGGGCTGAAGCAGGAGGGTTACGATATCGGAACAGCGGACAATGGAAAAAAGGCACTGGAAATAATCCCTGTCTTTGAACCTCATGTCATCATCCTTGACATTATGATGCCGGTCATGGACGGATATGAACTATGTGAATCCATCCCGGAAATATCCGGTGCTTCCATGATTATGCTGACTGCCAAGGATACATCCAAAGACATTGTCAAAGGACTGCGCCTCGGAGCCCATGACTATCTGGTTAAACCTTTTCACTTTGACGAGCTGCTGGCTCGGATCGAGGTTCAGCTGCGTAACCGTTTCCCGGATCTATCCGGCAAAAGAACCATTGGCCGGTTTACGATCGATGAACTGAAAAAGTCAATCCTGCTCGATAATCAGCCTCTGCAGCTTTCTCCTACTGAATATAAACTGCTGTCCTATCTATTATGGAACAGCAACCAAACGTTGAGTAAAGAACAAATCCTGATTCACATCTGGGGTTACGATTTTGAAGGAGAGGACAATATCGTCGAGGTATATATCCGCTATCTTCGAGAGAAACTTGGGGATCTGGACCATACAATTATTAAAACCGTCAGGGGCCTCGGTTACCACCTGCAGACGGAGCAGCAGTAACTGGCAGTCTGCACGAGATATCAAATATCAAGCATTTTACACAGGAATATCATGACGCATTGAATGTTTAACATTTCAATTGTTGTGCTTTAAGTATGATCACATTAGGGAGATCATCATGAAAATTAATCCTCTGGAAAAACTGAATATTTGGCGGCAATCCCTGGTAGGGCAGCTCCTGCTGCGTTTCTGGGTGTGCCATATTATTTTTTTTACGTTAATTGGGGCTATTCAGTATACTTCCTTGAAAAATCCCCTGTATCAGAGCGTGGAGCAGAACCTGCTTTCAGACTATTACGCCATACGGAACAGTATGGGGAGCTGGCTTTCGAGCAGTGAGTTTCCTCCGGGAAGATTCTCCGAACTCCGCCCGGGAAATTTTGTGGCTTTTTATACCAGCGACCATCAGCTTAAATCGATTGTTTACAGCTACGGCAAAGCGAACAGCACGGTCCCTAATCTCAGCCGCAGCCAACTGCAGTTTGATCTTGCTGAGAAGGCGAGATCCGGCGGATGTTTTGTTTTTCAGGATACCGACGAACAGCAGTATATGCTGATGGTGGCCCCGGTCGTAACGAACCAGCTTTCGGTAAACAGTCTCCCCCTGGAACAAAACAACGATATTCATCCCTATGCCGGCTATGCTTTGATCGGTCAGCCGCTGGCTGAACAGGACCTGATCTTGAGCCGAAATCTCAGAGGATATATTTTTAACGCGATCATCATTATTCTGCTCAGTACATTTTTTACAGCGCTGGTTTTGCAGAAACCATTGGAACCGCTTCTGAACATTTCCTCTACGGCCCGCAAGATTGCCGCCGGCCGATATGACCTGCGCCTTCCGTATATGAATAAAACCGCTTCGGAAATTCAGCAGCTTCGGGAAGCTTTAAACCATATGCTCGGACAGATAGAAAATGCTCTAAATACGGAAAGATCGGCTAAAAACCGGATGGCCCGGTTTATTGCCGATGCTTCTCATGAACTCAGGACTCCACTGACCTCGATCAGAGGCTTCCTGGAAATACTTCAGCGGACGGGTACGGCAGATAAAGAAACTTTGGATGCCGCCCATCAGACCATGCTGATCGAGACAGAAAGACTGATCAGGCTTACCGAAGGTCTTCTGACCTTAAATCGGATTGCCCAAGAAGAAATAAACAGCGATCATTCCGAAGAGCTCAATTCCGGACTGCACGATGTTCTTCCTGAACTTATGCCGCTTTTGGTCCCGCTGCTTAAAGACCGTACTTTCAGATTCAACGGCCAGGATTTCCGGACAATTGACGATTTCGTCTCGGAAGTCCTGGATACGTCGCAAGTGCTTCCATTAAAACCTGATGAACTGAAACAGATTCTGTACAATCTTGTTAATAACGCTATTCAACATACACTTTCCGGCGGAACGATTGATATCCTCGCCAAATCAGAGAATTCCCGTTTTATTCTATCCGTCAGGGATAACGGTGAAGGAATCCCGGCTGAAGACGTTCCTCATATTTTTGAAAGATTTTTCCAGGGAGACCGTTCCCGTTCCCATGGAAAAGGCCAAGGATCGGGACTCGGCCTGGCAATCGTATCGGAACTGGTCTACCTTCGCGGAGGAGAAATACGGGTCGAAAGCACCCCTGGAGAAGGAACGTCCTTTACGATTTTTTTCCCGCTGGTTCTCGTGAAAAACGATAGCTTGATGACACAAAATAATTGTTTGATATGCCACAGATAATTCTATGACAGGATTAATGCCAGAATGAAGCCGAGCATTATGCCGACATTGGCATACTCACTGTGGGAATGGTGACTTTTCGGAATCAGTTCGTCACTGCTGATATAGATCATTGCTCCGGCCGCAAACGCCAGAAAGAAAGCGATGACGAAAGGAGAGATCAGGCCAAGAATCATGCCCAGCCAGGTGCCGAGCAGCGTTGACATGCCAGTCATGGTCGTGATCAGGACGACCCTCGATTTACGGACGTTGGCGAGACACAGCGGCATCGCCACACAAAGACCTTCAGCAATATTATGCAGACCGATTGTTATGGCTGTCATGATACCCATGTGATACGATACTTCGCTGGTCGCGCCGATCGCGATCCCTTCGGGAAGATTATGCAGTGTAATTCCGAGCGCGATAAAATACCCCATCTTGGCATAGTTACTCAAATCCGCTTCAACCTTGTGAATGTGCGGCATTGAAATATCCACCAGAAACAAGAACAGAGCCCCGGCTGCAAAACCGGCAATACAAATGATACTGTTGCTCATGTCCAGGCTGGTCGGAATCAGACTTAAGGCAGATATCCCGATCATGATTCCTGACGCAAATCCGAGCGATATTGAAAGTATCTTGTTGGTGATATTTTTTATCGAGATAGAGATGACAGCGCCAAGTCCGGTGACCAGACCTGCTATCAGCCCGTAGAGTAGAATCGTAATAATGATCACTCCGATATTATTTCTTAACAACCGCTCTTTCCAGGATATTGTAGAGCCTGCTAACCATACTCCTGGGATCAATGATCAGCCCGGCGGCAATCTGGGAGTTTTCCAGAATCTGTTCCGCCGCTGCCGCAGCAAATGTGTCGCCCGACTTGCGCAGCTCATTGATTCCCTGAATGACCCGATGCCGGCTGTTAATCTCCAAAATCCCCGCTGGGATACCTTCCATATCCTTGTTCATGATTTGCATCATTTTCTGCATGCTATGCGTTCCGTATGAGCTGAGCACAACGGCGGGACTGTCCACGAGACGTTTGGAAGCACGCACCTCGGTTACCCTGTCCCCAAGTGTTTCTTTGAACCAATCCAATAAGGCCTTCACTTCATCCTCGGGAATTTTACTTTCGGCATTACTGGGCTGCTCAGCATCTAAATCCGGCAGATCCTGACTGTCCTGTTCGGCCGCAACAATCTTCTTCTCTTTGAACTCAGGAAGCCCGCTTAAGATGTAGTCATCAATCGGTTCATACGTATAGAGCACTTCAATGCCCTTGTCCTTAAAGATCTCAAGATACGGCCCGGACTCAATCACTTTACGGTTGGAGCCGCTGACATAATAGATCGCTTTTTGTTCCTCTCTCATTCTTCCGACGTAGCCTTCCAGTGAAATCAGCTCACCTTCAGCCGTCATGTTGGATTCAAAGCGCAGGAGCCTGACCAGTGCGTCCTTGTGGGCATAATCCGAAGCTGCTCCTTCTTTGATAAACCTGCTGAATTTTTCCCAAAATTGATTGTATTTGGCCGGATCATCTTTGGCTTGCTCTTCGAGATACTTTAAAAATCTACCTGTGACTACCTTGTTCAGTTTGGCCACAAGCGCATTGTCCTGAAGGGTCTCCCTGGAAATGTTCAGGGGAAGGTCATCACTGTCAATGACGCCGCGTACAAACCGCATCCACTCCGGCACGATGGCTTCAGATTTTTCCTGAATCAGGACTTTTTTGCAGAATAGGTTAACGCCTCTCTCCATTTTACTGAAGCCGAACCGCTCATAATTTTCTCCGGGCACAAACAGCAGTGCTTTAATGGAAAGGGGCGCATCGGAGGAAAAGTGCATTCTGTAGAATGGCTCGTCAAAAGCATTGTCAATATATTTATAGAATTCCGTATATTCCTGCTCACTGATTTCAGATGCGTTTTTCGTCCATATTGCTTCGACGGTATTGACCTTTTCACCGTTGACTTTCACGGGATAAGGGACAAAACTCGAATACTGTTTGATAATCCTGTTGATTTCGTCAGCTTTGCTGAAATTATAGGCATTTTCTTTTAACTGGAGAACGATCCTGGTCCCATAATTGCTTTGGTCACCCGGTTCTATTAAATAGCTTCCTGCTCCGTTTGAAGACCAGATCCAGCTTTCAGAGTCCGGTCTGAAAGAGCGGGTATAAAGTGTTACTTTCTCCGCAACCATAAACGCCGAATAAAATCCGACGCCGAACTGTCCAATCAGGCTTAAATCGGTATTGCTTCCGGATCCGGCCTTTCTGACCTCTGTCAGCTGTCTGATAAATTCCTTGGATCCTGAATGGGCGATCGTACCCAGATTTTCAATTAGTTCTTCTTTGGTCATTCCGATCCCATTATCGGTAATGGTAAGCGTGTGCTTTTCTTCATCCGTTTCGATGGAAATTTCCAGCGGCTGTTCGGATTCGCTTATCTCATTTTCGGTGAGCCTGCAGTAGCGCAGTTTCTCCGTAGCGTCAGCTGCATTGGATATTAATTCTCTTAAGAAGATCTCTCGCTCCGTATAGAGAGAATTAATAACAATATCCAGCAGCTGGGTGATTTCTGTCTGAAACTCCCTAGTTTCAACATTGTTATTCATCATTACCAACCCTCCCAATCATTTCATATGGCTGTGCTTTGGTCGAATCAAAAATCGACCATCATATTATACCATGGAATGGAAAAAAATCTAACATTCAAATACTTGTTCCTCTGACTTTTCATCACTGAAACCAAAAAAAATATTCCAGTATTCAGGATGGTGTTCTAATTTTTGGAATAAAATGATACGTATATAAAGGACTTTTTACGAGTCATCACGAAAAATAATATAACGAAATATGGTTTAACAAAATATCATTTTTGAAGATTTATCCGCTAATAGAATTTGCCATCATTCTTATGGAATGATTAAATCTTTAAATTCCATTATCTGAATACAAAAGAAGGTATAGGAGGAAAATATCATGAGATTGACGCGACGGTATCTTGCGCTTTTGCTCGTTTTGCTGCTTCTTTGCGTTGGGGCTTTATCCGGCTGCGGTGGGAAAGAAGAATCAGCTGCCCAAAATGAAGCAACCTCGGCTCCGACAGAAACAGAAACACAAACTTTACCTGATGATAATGAAATTGTATCCGGTCTGATAGGAAAAGGACAGCTGATCAAAGAAATGGCCTATGATTATGTGATTGTTGGCGGCGGAGCATCTTCGGAAAGCAAAGTCTGGCTCAAGGATCAGAAAATGAAAATGGAGGGCACCTTTAACGGCCCAAAGATGACATTTATTTTTGATAAGTCCAAAAAGGAATTTACTACTTATATCTCGGGTCAGAACAGCGCCATGAGAATGACGTTAAGTGAATATAACGGTCCGGACATCACCACCCCTGTTGATTATGTCAGTGGTCTCGTTGAATCTAAGTATACAATAGGCGGGACTGAAACGGTCAATGGCATGGAGTGCAAAGTCCTTACTTTCACCAGCGAAGGATCAACTGTCAAGGAATGGATCAGCACCGAGTACGGCATTGTTGTGAAGGCCCAATATGAGGCAGGGGGCGAGATGACCACTATGGAATTCAAAAACCTGCAAATTGGAACAGGTGCCGTACCCGCTGGGACTTTCGACCTGCCGTCAGGAATGGAAGTGGTCGACATTAACGGCATGATGAATCTCGACAGCAATAAATAACAGATAATAGGATGAATGGTTTTTTCATATTTCCAACTGCTAGGGTGAACTCCTAAACAAGCGTAACTTTAAATCTAGAAGATACTGTTCTAGAAGATACTGTTAATTGTTTTATACTGTTGGCAGTATTTTTTTTAACTCAGGTGTTGCCTCATGTACCCTTACCGGTTCGTCGATTCCAAAAGTACCCTCCCCTTTGCCGTGAGCGTCCACAAGATTGCTCCCGCTTCTCCGTTTCCTTTGCTGCAGCAGCCCCCGCACCCCTTACATGGTTCATTGACGCAGGCTACATTATCCGCAGTCAGGTATCCAAGTCGTTGCAGGTCATTCAGCATTTGTTTGATCATCTCTGGATCGAGGTCTAATTTTTTTGCCAGCGAAGAAAAGGAGTTTGCTTGTTTATCGGCAATTTCTGTTAACAAATTGATCAGCATCGCAATACCTCCTGCCTATTCTTCAGATGAACAATGAACCGAGCTGAAAGATCAGCACCGCCGCGATCCAGCCAATGATCAGTGAGTAGAGAACAGAAAACAGTGTCCATTTAACAGAATTAGTCTCCTTTTTAATTATTCCGATTGTCGCTGCACAGGGTGAATAAAGTAGGGTCATTACCATAAAGGCATAGGCGGAGAGCGGCGTAAAATGCTGTGCTAAGACTGTTCCGAGCATTCCTTCGCCTGTCCCGTAAACCAACCCGAACGTCGCAATGATTGCCTCCTTGGCACCGATCCCGACAAGAAGTGCTACAGAAGCCTGCCAGCTGCCAAAACCAGCCGGGGATAATACAGGTGCGATGACTGCGCCTAATTTTCCAAGGAGACTTTCGGTACTGCCTGGTTCAACGCCGACTGGGAAAACAGAAAGTATCCAGATCAGAACGACGATCCCGAGGATCACAGTCCCTGCTTTTCTGACAAACGACTCCGTTTTTTCCCACATGTGCTGTATCAGGCTCTTCAGCGTTGGCAGACGATAAGGCGGAAGTTCCATAACAAAGTAGGATTTTTCCTGTTTGAACAGTGTTTCACTCAGGATTTTCCCCGCGGCAACAGCAACCATGATCCCTAAAAGGTACAGTGAAAAAATGACCAATCCTGCCAACGGTATGATGCCGATCGTTTTGCCCCTGAAGAATGCCCCGGCAAACAGCGCATAGACTGGAAGCCTAGCACTGCAGGAAATAAACGGACTGATTAAAATGCCGATCATGCGGTCTTTCCGGCTGTCCAAGGTTCGGGTGGACATGATTCCGGCCACATTGCAGCCGCTGCCGACAATCATTGCAACGGCCGTTTTTCCGTGCAGCCCGACAGCATTCATCAGCCGGTCCATAACATAGGCTGCCCTGGCCATATAACCGCTGTCTTCGAGAAAAGAAATCAAGAAATACATGGTAAACATCATCGGGACAAATACGAGTACAGAACCCACCCCGCCGATCAGGGCATCGCTGACAAAGGACTTGGCCAGGACCGGAGCGTTTACCAGCAAGCCGGAAACATACCGCCCCAGGATCCCGAAGGCGCTGTCCACATAGCCCCCAAGAACATTATTGCCGAGACCCATTGTGATCTGATACAGCAAAAACATGATTACAAAGAACAAAGGAATCCCGATCCATTTATTTGTCACGACCCTGTCAATCATTTCTGTCAGATCTCTTTGCGGAGGCGTTTCCCTACGGACACAATCCTTAATGATTTGGCCGATAAAGATATAACGCTGGTCTGCCAGATAGATTCCGGGTTCAAGACCAAAACGGCTGGTTATTCTGTCTTTTTCCTTGTCAGCCAGTTTTTCCAGGGTAGGACAACCTGCTATTTGCGTTTGAGCAAAAGCCTCATCCTCCAGCAGCCTGACAGCCACCAAGTTCGCCGATTCTTTACCAGCAATACCTTCTTCGACCAGGGCCTCAGCCAAAGCTCCAGATTCCCGGTTCATCGTTTGCCAATAGTCTGGCTGGACGGGCCGGCCTGGTTTTACTTTCATTGCCGCTGAAGTCTCCAGCAGCTCCCAAATCCCTTTGTTCTTCGTTGCCACTGTAGTGACAACCGATAGGCCAAGAGCATCTCTAAGTTTCGCTGTATTGATGAAAATATTCTTTTTCACTGCTTCATCTGTCATATTTAAAGCAATGATTACATTTGTATCCATCTCAATCAGCTGTAACGTGAAATAAAGATTCCTCTCCAGATTTGCTGAGTCAATCACGTTCACAACAACATCGGGTTTTTCCTGCAAAATATAGTTTACCGCAACCATTTCATCTTCCGAACTGGCGGAAAGACTATACGCCCCGGGTAAGTCAATTACGCTGATCTCATTCCCGTTGAAACTGACCGTACCTTCTTTTTTCTCAACGGTTACTCCCGGCCAATTGCCAACATGCTGCCTCGCGCCTGTCAACGCATTAAAAATGCTTGTTTTCCCGCAGTTTGGGTTTCCAACGAGAGCTATCGTAAAATTCTTTTCCATCTGTTATCCTTCCCCTGAAACACTTGCGATTAAGCATTTGTACAATATTTGTTTCAATATTTATTGCTGTCTATTCCTGTTTTAACAAGGTATCATTTGCGGTGCTTATCATTCATAATCAAAGACTATATATGATAGTGATTATGATTATCATTTAATGGCCAAAAGTAGGGAGGCAGATTGCTATTATCTGTTTCAAATCTTCTCAACCTGAATTTTCCTGGCGTCGCTTTTACGGATAGCCAGATGATATCCTCTCAGATTAATCTTCATAGGGTCCCCCAACGGAGCTTGGCCGTCAACTTTAAATTCTGTCCCTTTGACCAGGCCCATATCTGTCAGTTTTTTTCTTAATACAGTATCCATGTGTATATTGACAATTCTGGCATTCGAGTTTACAGGTATCTTGTCCATTGTAAGGAAGGTAGCGTCCATTGCAGTCTCCTTATGAATTTTAAAAATTTATTATTCTGTTTAAATGTCATGACTATTTTGATAATGATTATCGAATTCATATTATTAATATAACGTTTATTGCTCAAAATGTCAATTCGTATCTTCCTATTCAAGTATTCAAGTATTGAGCTTTTTATCCTGAGCTTTTATTGAAATATGCCGGAATGAAATGATATACTTAAATAACTCTTTTTTCAGGGAGTATTTAACTTTGCAGGAGGCTGATCTTCCTTTGAGTTATTCCGTCTATCTGGTGATTGGTTTAGGCGGTGCACTTGGAGCTATTGCCCGCTATGTGCTCTCCACCTGGATTTATCAAAAATATTTTTATACTTTTCCCTGGGGGACCTTCGTCGTCAATATGCTGGGGTGTTTTGTGCTGGGTATTGTCTATGTACTAGGAGTCGAAAATCTGGTGACCAGCCCGAATACCCGTTTATTTATATCTGTGGGTTTTCTGGGTGCGTTTACAACCTTTTCTACGCTGAGCCTTGAAACCCTGAATCTTATTAAGAGCGGAGAGATTATTGTAGCTGTGCTGAACGGTCTGGGAAGCATGCTCGTCGGACTGATTGCCGTCTGGCTTGGAATGAGCCTGACTCAGCTATTAATAAAATAAAGGAAGGGATCTCGATGGTAAAAATATCTGGTCAGGCTAGAAGAATCCGTATCTATATTGGAGAAGCCAGTAAATATAAAGGAGTATCCCTTTATCACACAATTGTCTTAAAGGCCAAAGAGCTGGGCCTGGCTGGTGCGACTGTCTTCAGGGGAATTGAAGGATTCGGCGCCAATACGAGAATAAAAACGTCAAGAATACTGGACCTTTCCAATGACCTTCCGATTGTTATTGAAGTGATAGACAGCGCCGAATATCTGCAGGACTTTCTGCTTTTTTTGGACGAGGTCGTGAACGAAGGATTAATAACCATAGAAGATTTGGAAGTAATGAAATATTTGCCAAAAAAATAAAGCCGTCTTAGCGGCTTTATTGATTTTGATCCAGCAGCAGGAGATACCGGGCATAACGGGATTCCGGCAGCTCTTTTCGGCCTGAAGAACAGAAAGTGACCTGACCATGACCGTCCTCAGCAAAAAGTTTTCTTTCAGTCAGGATTTTTTTCAGATAATTGACGGTTCCGGTACTTCCATCAATAATGTGCGTATCAGCAGGAAACAGTTCCTGCAGAATCCGCTTAAAATATGGAAAGTGTGTGCATCCTAAAACGACAGTACCATACTCGGTCAAATTATGAATGCCAAGTTTGCGATTCAGGTATTTCAGGATTTCATCTTTGTCAAAATAAAAATTTTCAGCATATTCAACAAGCTCCGGAAATGCTTTGCCATCTACAAGATGGTCCTGATCCAGTCTGGTGACTAGATTTTGATACTTTTCTTCGCGAAGTGTGAGCGGGGTGGCCATGACCAGTATTCTCTTGCAACCATTATTTTCGACAGCTGGCTTTACTGCCGGTTCCATGCCAAGGATTGGAAAATCATATCTTTGGCGAAGCTCATTGATGGCAATACTCGTCGCCGTATTGCAGGCGACTACCAGAACTTTTATCCCTTCAGCAGCCATGAAATCAACAGCATCCAAAACCAGTTTCAGGACTTCTTCCTTGCTTTTGGTCCCATAAGGCACATGATCAATATCCGCGTAATAAATAAAATCCTCCCGGGGCAGCTGCTTTATCGCTTCATGCAGTACGGTGATTCCACCGACCCCGGAGTCAAAGAAGCCTATGCGCATTTTTTTCAACTCACAAACTTTGTTTTTTCTTAATAAATTATAACCTATATCTTGTTAATCTTACAAAGAATATTATCACCATTTTCATCTTGTTTTTAAAAGGATTTGTTTAAAAATTTTTGTTCAAAAAATATTCGAACTGTCTATAGAAAAAGCTAAAAAATATGTATAATAAAGTAGTTACTTGAGAGAAAAAGGCTTAAAAATAATATTTGGTATAGGTGCAAGAAAATGAATATAAAACCTATCAATAAAAAATTAAAATTATATGGTTTTAACAACCTGACGAAAACGTTGAGTTTTAATTTCTATGATATCTGCTATGCTTTATCGCAGGATCAACATAAGAAATACATTGAGTACATTGATGAAGAATACAATGCCGACAGGCTGGTTAAAATTCTGACTTCTGTCGCTGAGATCATTGAAGCCAATATTCTGAATATCGCCAATCAGGATTACGATCCTCAGGGTGCCAGTGTCACCATGCTGGTCGCTGAAAATCAGATTATGGTCCGTGAACCGATGGAAATTCTTGAAAACGAAGCCCCGGGTCCTGATTCGCAGTCATTGGTCGGTCATCTGGATAAAAGTCATATTACAGTGCATACGTATCCGGAAAACCACCCTGACAAGGGGATTAGTACGTTCCGGGCCGATATTGACGTCTCCACCTGCGGCCAGATTTCGCCGCTAAAGGCTTTAAACTACTTGATTACAAGCTTTGAACCGGATATTGCGATTATCGATTACCGTGTCCGGGGCTTTACACGGGATGTTAACGGTAGAAAATATTTTATTGATCATAAGATTAATTCCATTCAGAATTTTATTTCGGAAGAAACCAGAAACCGATATCAGCTGATCGATGTTAATGTCTATCAGGATAATATTTTTCACACCAAGATGCTTTTAAGAGAGTTTGATCTTGATCATTATCTGTTCGGAGCTGAAAAAGAAGAGATATCCTCCAGCAAAAGAAGAAGGGTCAAACAAAGAATCAAACATGAGATGCAGGAGATTTTTTCCGGGAGAAATGTTTTCTAAATGCTTTATGAATCTTAGAAAAGGCGGTGTCGCAAACTACGAAAAAAGTAGTTAGTCGACACCGTCTTTTCCTTGTCTGTTAGCTTAGTTTGGAGACGGCATCAGCATACGCATGGGCGCTGGCATCGATGACGTCGGTACTTACTCCCTTGCCGACATAATAATTTCCGTCGGCAAAAATTTTAACAGTTGCATTCCCCAACGCCTCTTTACCGCGGCTTACAGATTTGATACTGTAATCTTCGAGCCGGACTTCCTTACCGGTAATCCTATCAATTGCTTTAAATACCGCATCGACAGGACCGTTTCCGATCGCGGCATCGGTTATCTCCGTGCCCTGTATTTCCAGGGTAACAGCAGCGGTGGCCGACTGCTTCCCTGATGTAGCTACGGATATATTCTTGACCTTGATCCCGTTTTGCTCGGGTATTCCCGTTCCCATCAGAACATGAAGATCTTCATCATAGATCTCCTGTTTCTTATCAGCCAACAATAAAAATTCTTCGTAAAGGGTATTCATCTGGCTATCTTCCGGCTTATATCCGAGTTCTTCCAGCCTGTGTTTCAGCGCATGCCTTCCTGATCTGGCACTCAGGACAATCTGGTTCCTCGGTACGCCGATGATCTCCGGATCAATAATTTCATAGGTCTGTTTCTCTTTCAGGATACCATCTTGATGAATGCCGGAAGCATGCATGAACGCATTTGTCCCAACTATCGCCTTATGGCTCGGTACAGGAACCCCTGTGATTGAGGAAACCAGTCTGCTGGTCGCGGCAATTTCCCGGGGGTTTACAGCCAAATCGATGCCGTAGCGATCTTTCTGGGTATACATCGCCATAATGACTTCTTCCAAAGCAGTATTGCCGGCTCTTTCACCTATCCCGTTGATAGTGCCTTCCACTTGATCGGCCCCGGCCATAACGCCAGCTAGGGTGTTTGCTGTGGCCATTCCAAGATCATTATGACAATGGACACTTATTTTCACCCGGTCAATATTAGGAACATTCGTTTTGATATAGGAGACCAGTTCGCCGAATTCCCAAGGAGTCGCGTATCCCACAGTGTCCGGGATATTTACGACTGTTGCTCCGGCTGTAATTACGCGCTCAAATATCTTAGCCAGAAAATCATAATCACTCCGAAAAGCGTCTTCAGCATAAAACTCGACATCGTTCAGATATTTTTTGGCATGTCTGACAGCTTCTTCAGCCTTTTGGACCACCTGTTCCGGTTTTAGCCTGAGTTTTTTCTCCATATGAATCGGGGAAACGGCGATTCCGGTATGAATTCTAGGGTTCTCAGCTTCTTTGAGGGCCTCGGCACAAAGGTCAATATCTTTTTTCACGCAACGGGTCAGTCCACACACTGTGATTCCCTTAACTTCCCTGCCAATGATTTTCACAGATTCGAAGTCCCCGGGAGATGAAGCCGGAAAGCCCGCCTCCAAAATGTCTACGCCGAGTGTAGCCAGCTGCTTGGCAATCTCTAGTTTTTCCCGGACATTTAACGTGATCCCGAGAGATTGTTCACCATCCCTTAACGTGGTGTCAAACAAATATAATCTGCGCATTCTAATACCTCCTCATTATAGTTTGTCGCTCCCTGCCATTTGTTGAATCGCGTCATTCGTCCATTCTTGGACGTCAAAAAGCCCTCGTCTCAATTAATGAGACGAAGGCCAATTCGCGGTACCACTCATGTTAACGGCATATGCCGTTCACTCAACAGGATGCGGGAAAACAGCGAAACCATCTTCCGATATCCCCTTCCTTTTAACGGTGGAAGACTCCGTCCGGTCCTACTGCCTGAATGGTTTCAGCCGGCAACTCAAGGGGGAGTTCAGTCTTTCGTCTTGACCGCTTTTCACCAGCCTGCGGCTCTCTGCACAAATACTCCGGACTTATTATTCCCTGTCATCATCTTTTCATATATTTCTATTCACTATATCAGTCCAATAACTTCTTTGTCAATACCTTTATTCACCGAGACTGTGCATTCTCCACTCACATTCTTTTTCTAACCGCCTAAAGTAATATCCTGCGTATTATACCACTTCAGAGCATCATAGAAATGCTCCTCCTTAAAATCAGGCCAGTAATCATCGAGTACATAGAAATCCGCATAAACACTTTGTGCAGGCAGGAAACCGCTGAGTCGGCGTCTTCCTCCCCAGCGGATCAGCAAATCAACTCTGGAAATATCATTTGATTTTAACTCTTTAATAACCTTTCTCTTATTCTTTTCGGCAGTACGAAGATTTCCCAGATCCCATTCCCAGCCGTAATTGACGAGAAAATTCACTCTAATGCCGCCTTTGCCGACGTTTGTCCGACGCGTATATGGCAGCAGCGCTTTGGGGAACATCTTAGATTCTGTATCGCCAATCACTAACAAGGACACGTCCTCGCTCGCAATCATACCAATTGCATCAATGCAGGCCTGCACAAAAGCTTTCTTCTGAGTAGCTGGTCTTTTGGTATTATCCACTGTAAAACCATAATAGGTCAGTTCTTTGACGCCGGCTCCCCTGCATAATTTCAGAAGTTTAAGTCCCGGGTCCAGACCTTCCCGGTAGCCCATCTCCTTTGGTAATCCATTGTTGTCTGCCCATCGCCGGTTGCCATCTGGGATAACCCCAATATGATTGGGAATTCTCATTCTGGATACTCCTTTACACTATGCCGATAATGTTCGATATTCTCTACAGGTTTACCATTATTGTTTCCAATTATCGTAGATTATTACAAATTATTTTCAGCTAATAAAAAGAAATCTTTGCTGACGCCACGCCTTGGCGTCAACCATAGCTGCATTTAGTAGAAAGTAGTATTTCTACTTTTTGATATACTAAAATGACTGAGTCGAAATTCTCCATCTCGACTCAGCCTTAATATTTTTCTGGTTTCTCAATTTCTTAAATTTTTGCTGTTATGGCCAGGTTTACCTGCTGCTAGCTCTGAGCCATCCGGCCGGTTCTCTGTCTCCGGATATCGTATAGGTACCATCTTTGTAAACAAGACTGTATTTTTCCCTGGGAACCTCTGAGTTCTGCTGAATGACTTCAATCCATTCGTCAGCCACTCCGCAGATAATTGCAACGTGACCGTAAGACCCCTCATTGAAGACCAGCAGGTCTCCTTCCCGGGGTTTTTCATTCCCTCCGTTAACGTACTGAACAAGACCTCTCTGTTCATTCAGTTTTCCCTGTGCCAGCATCGGATTAAAGAAATATTTGGCGTTTCCAGCGCCGTCAGGCATCTCATGATGATAGATTTCATAATAGAATCGTTTTACAAATTCTACGCACTGCCACTTGTAGCCGTAATAATAACCATCTTTACTATAACTTAAGCCGTGACTGGACATATAATCCGCGCCATTGGAATAGACTGCCACACCTTTGTATTCATCGATTTTCATACCGGCTGCAACGTCAGCCTGCCGGATGAGACGCGCAGTGTCCGCTGCTTCACTGGAATGATCAGCCGTTTGGGCACCGTAGCTTGAGTCTGTCTGAGAATGATCGAGTGCATTGCCGGAAACTATTTTGGATCCCGTTACGACTGCTAAGGCAAATACGATGATTAAGATGGCGAGCAACGGTGTCTTGTTTCGTCTGCGATAGTATCGTCTGGATTTCCTCATCGGGTCTGCTCCTTCATGATGTGTTTTATACTCGTCCACATGAAATTATATATTTCTCTGCCTATTTAAGCAAGTCTAGCCCATAAAATGCTGATTGCAGAATGCTGTTGAAACAGCTCCAATAAAATATGGACAAAATCTGATTACAGAATAAATAAAATGAAAATCAGGAAAAATAAATTAATTTGAAAAAAAGTTTAAACGTATTATAATGTTAAAGGTTAAGTCCTCTTCACATGCAGGACGATTGGCAAGTATTACTTCTTTAAGATTTCGATATGCAAATACCAATATTCTTATTTATGTTCTTACTTGTTAAGGAGAAAGAATTAGATTACGACAGGAGAAATTGAATGTACGCTGACCATTTAAGAAATTTGGCAATTATTGCCCACGTCGATCATGGCAAGACAAGTCTCGTCGATGTCATGCTCAGACAAAGCGGAGCGTTTCGCTCCAATGAACAAGTCGAAGAAAGAGTCATGGACTCCAATGATCTGGAGAAGGAACGCGGAATTACCATTCTGGCTAAGAATACTTCCGTAAACTGGCAGGGTGTCAAGATCAATATTGTCGATACCCCTGGACATGCCGATTTTGGTGGAGAAGTCGAACGCGTCCTGAAAATGGTCGACGGTGTGCTTCTGGTTGTTGATGCGTTTGAAGGCCCGATGCCTCAGACCAAATTTGTGCTTCGTAAGGCTTTGGAATTGGATTTGAAACCCATCGTCGTCATTAACAAAGTCGACCGGCCTGAAGCGCGTCCCTACGAAGTTGTCGATGAAGTTCTGGAGCTGTTTATGCAGCTGGGTGCGAGTGATGAACAACTTGATTTCCCAATTGTGTATACTTCGGCCCGTCAGGGAAATGCCGGTTATGAGCCTGGAGAAATGACTGAAGACTTGATCCCGTTATTTGAAACGATCTTAAAAGAAATTCCGCCCCCGGAATGCGATCCTGAAAGTCCGCTGCAAATGCTGGCAACAACACTCGACTATAACGATTACCTTGGCAAAATTGCTATCGGGCGTGTCTTTCGGGGCAAGCTGACTGCTAATACTCAAGTCGCTGTGATTAAAAGAGACGGATCGATCGAGAAAGTCAAAGTCGGTAAAGTATTTACCTTCCAGAACTTAGGCCGGGTTGATGTACTTGAAGCAAATGCCGGAGACATCGTAGCTATCAGCGGCATTCCCAATATCAATATCGGAGAAACCATAGCTGATCCGTTGAATCCGGAACCTCTTCCGATGATTGAAATTGACGAACCTACCCTGACCATGCTTTTCATGGTCAATACAGGTCCTTTTGCCGGAACAGAAGGAAAACATATCACGTCCCGCAAGCTCAGGGAAAGACTGTTTAAAGAGATTGAAACAAATGTTAGTCTCCGCGTGGAAGAAACTGAAAACATGGACTGTTTTCAGGTATCAGGACGCGGAGAACTGCACCTGTCCATCCTGATTGAAAATATGCGAAGAGAAGGCTTCGAACTGATGGTCTCGAAACCGGAAGTCATTCTGAAGGAGATTGACGGTGTCAAATGCGAGCCATTTGAGCATCTGACTTGTGATATTCCTGATTCGTGCACCGGCACCGTGATTGAAATGCTTGGCACCCGTAAAGCTGAGATGCAGAACATGGTCAACATGTCCGGTGGAGTTACACGCCTGGAGTTTTTGATTCCGGCACGCGGATTGATCGGCTTCAGGGGAGACTATCTTACCGAAACCCGCGGGGAAGGAATCATGGCTCATGTCTTCCATTCCTATCAACCGTATAAGGGAGATATTCAAGGCCGCAACCGGGGAGTCCTGGTCGCTTCAGATCCGGGAGAATCCACCGCTTATGCGTTGTTTCAGCTGCAGGACCGCGGCAGAATGTTTATTGATCCCGGAACCAAAGTCTATGAAGGTATGATTGTCGGTCAAAGCAACCGCGAACAGGATATTGATATTAACATTGCCCGCAAAAAGCAGTTGACCAACATGCGCTCCAGCGGAGCCGATGAAAGCCTGAGACTGGAACCGGCCAAATTGCTCGGTCTGGAAGAAGCCCTGGAATATATCAATGATGATGAATATGTAGAAATTACACCCATCAACGTTCGCCTGCGCAAAAGATTTTTAGACAAGAACACCCGCACCCGTTATGAAAAACAAAAAAATATGAGCGGAATCTAATCCTCAAATCAGAACATCTAATAACGAAAAAGCCTGAGCGAGAATCCTAAATCCCCTTTCCGGATGATTCTTGCATCAGGCTTTTTTGTTTTTTAATTTTTAACCTGGTCATCATTAACCAGGCACATATTATTTCATTTTACCATAATATGGAATGTAAAAAGACAAATTTTAAAAAATCAGGTGATCTATAATGGTTTTTGAGCTTCTGCTAGCTTTAAGCCTTCGTTTTTTTCTATTTGACTTTGTCTTATTTAAAAAGATCAGAGATGTCCTTAGGCAGAAAGGCTATTTTTTTCGCAAGCTGTTTGGCTGCCCGTTCTGCCAGGGCTTCTGGTGCGGTTTAGCTATTTTCTTATATTACCATTCACTTCAGCCTGACTTGCAGCAGTTCATTGCATTCTTGGGCTTCGGTTTTGTCTCTGCTTACCTGGGTCTTATCTCTGCCGTCCTCATTGACCCTCTTATTCAAAGGTATGAGCGGAACACCGGTATACCGCTTCAGTAGAGCAGAAAATCAATAATAAGAGAGAATAATTATCATTGAAACGAAGGTAACAAGAAGAGAAAAAGAGGGGATAAATCGAGGCCACTGAAAAAGTGGTACCTGAACCTCAAAAGCAAAAGAGCTGGAATTACGAAGAAAGAAGTAATTCCAGCTCTTTTTTGATACAATTAAATAGAGAAAAAACTTCAGCGCAGGTAATCATA
>NZ_JAPDHR010000046.1:0-4134 GCF_030063005.1 Dehalobacter sp. | reverse complement strand
GTTATAGCCGAACCATTCATCAAACTTGCGGGCTGCATCCTGAAGCAATGGTATTCGAGTGGCTATTCTGGCCACATCGTGGTTCCAGGTCTCGACTTTGTTCCACGAACATACAGCTACACAATTTGTGCAGGGACTACCGTTATAGGCCCAGAAAGAGCCGCAACGGTTGGAATCAAGATGCCATTTTTCAGTATATGGATTTTCGGCTACCTCACAATCCTCTGGCTGCAGAACCTTAGGGTCTTTCTCATGGGAGATGGCCTGGGCGGGGCAGGCATCCGCACATTTTTTGCACAGGCGGCAGAACTCGCGTACACCGAAACTCTTAGGCTTGTCCGGAACAAGTTCCAAATCGGTATAGACTTTAGCAATACGCACTCTGGGACCGTATTTCTGGGTAATTAAAAGTCCGTTTCTGCCTGCTTCTCCAAGCCCGGCCTGAACGGCCATAGGAACACTTAATCCGGTATCGTTTCCGCACGCCGCTGCATAATAGCCAAGCTTCCTCAGAAAAACCGCGATTTTGTAAGCTACTTCTGCCATATTGGAGTAACTTTTCCCCACCGTGGCACTGGAAATGACTGACGGTGAGGTGCGCATAGCTTCGTAATCCTCTTCAAGAACGAAGACAATCACACTTTTTGGTTTGAAACCTGCATACTTCTCCCAATCAGGTTCAAATTTTGCATGTCCGAAAACTTCTACTCCCCCGCCTGACAGCATCTTTGGCAAATCCCATGGCAATAATTTGGTTCTGCCGTTGGGCATTTTACAAGGTTTTGGAATCTTCCTGCCCCAGGTAGAATAGGTCCAACGCTCGTCATAGGGTGCGATGCCGGCCAGATCGGCTCCCAGGAAACAGGCTGCCTTTTTAACCATTTTACTGGCTTCTTCCTTTGATTTGAATTTCCACTGTTGGCCTTGTTGTCGCACACTTTCAACATCGATATTGTCCCAGTTGTACAAACCGGGTACCATGACAGGCTCATTAGCTATTTCATTGGTCATAGGATTTATGGGATAAGGCGTGATTACAGTTCCCGGACCACCACCTGCTGCGTTAAATCCGGAATAATCAAAATCTACAGCCCAGGCGCCGGCGTTCAAGGCCTCATCCAACCCGGTCCAGCCTGTTTCATTATGGCGCTGGGTTAACATGGCACCAAAATGTTGAGTAAAGAAAAGAGCGGTTGTTTCTGTATGTGTCGCTGGACGCCCTTTGATCCCAAGTCTTTCCGCATTCAGCGTGGGCAGGTCTTTCCCCGTATCTTTCTTGCCTGTGATTTTGGAAACATCGTCGTAATGAAACTTAATAGGAGTCTTGTTTGCTTCCGGGTCGAAAGCCTTTTCAAAGAAGTTCTTCAGACTATTGTAACGTTGGTACTTTGCATCCACCTTGTATGGAAATTCTGAGGTTTCCGTGATCGGAGCCACGATGTCCGCAGCATCAGCCACCAAGGGGCTAACCATCCCCTTCACCGCAGATGCCGAGGCTACAGCAGCTGCAGCTGCTCCAAGCATCGAGGCTTTTAAAAAATTCCTCCTGTTGATTTCTCCCATTCGAATCTTCCTCCTTAATAATAATTGCACGTGCCTAATAATTATTATAAAACTACTCTATTAATTTTGATGTGCAGGGATATACAATATATGAGCACACCAACAGATGGCTTGTAAAGAAATTGGCATATCGGTACGAACATTGCAACGTTAGTGTAAGAATGGGGCACCTGAAGCAGATCGGAGACCCTTGGCAAAGCGCTCTGAACCAGCGAATAAACTTACGGAAGCAGAATGCAAGGAGATTCTAGAATTAGTCAACTAACCTGAATTTCAAAGTTTACCACCCAGTCAGATTGTCCCGATGCTTGCGGACCAAGGTATCTACATCGCCTCCGAATCAACCTTCTATCGAGTCATGCATGAAGCAGGTGAACAGAATCATCGTGGACGTTGTAAGGCACCCTCCAGCAGACCTAAATCCACGCATTGTGCGACCGAACCTAATCGTGTACGGTCTTGGGATATTACATATTTGCCAGGCCCTGTTAGAGGAATCTACTTCTATTTATATCTCATCCTGGACATCTTTAGCCGAGACATTGTCGGATGGGAAGTCTGGATCGAAGAAAGTGCGGAACATGCCAGTCAACTCATTCGGTGGGCAGTCATGGCTCAGAATATAACCCGACAAGAAGAACCTTTGGTCTTGCATTCTGATAATGGTAGCCCGATGAAAGGCGAATCCATGCTGGAAATGCTCTATCAATTGGGTATTACATCGTCTAGGAGTCGCCCGAGGGTTAGTAGATTCATCAAAAGAATGCCTCAGCTGCCAGAATAATGGAAGCCATTCATGAGCCATTAGGGTTGGTTCAGGGAGAATACCCTAACAATGTCGTAACTCCTACACAAGTCTCCCAGGCTTACCTTGATCTAGCTAAGATTCTGAAGCTCCTTAAAACCAATATTACTTTGACAAAGTTCCGCTCATGTACCAAGCTGGATCTGACGATAAACCTGAAATAATAGGACATTTTAAAATCGCCGAAACGCTTGTATTTCAAACGTTCCGGCGATTTTCGACCTCCTTTCTCCTAAAGTCAGGAGGATAAAGATGAATCTAAAATAGATGCATCTTAAAGTTTGATTTGATCAAAGTAATGAGTTAAGTGTCAGGGTGCCACGCGGGATACCGCAGGCTTAAGGCCGAGGATATGCGCGCTGGCATCCCAGTGACACGAGCAAATAAGTAAGCTGGAGGACCGAAGGGACTTTTTGATCCGCAGATAACAAAAGTTCCTTCGGGCAAGCGCCGAGCGTCCGGTCTTATTTCGTTGGTTCCTTGTAGTAGTCACCATCGCCAGTGTCGGTAGCAAGTGGAAGTTCATGAGGTAACGTCGTGATTAACTCATTTAGTACTAAAGTAATTTTGTTCAAATGCGTAAACTACCGTTATCTATTCCAGAGGGAGCAGTATTTATATTTTACTGCTCCCCTCCCCATAAAATCCTATTAATAAAAAAATTAGTATTTATACTATTTTTGATTAGCAATTATCTCAACTTTCGGTCGCGACCGAGCGTAGGTCGTGTTTTTATATTCGCACAACTAGGGTTCGAAAGTTGAGTCATTATAATTTACTAAAGATATTAATATTATTCAGAATATAATTCAGGACGAATTATGGTTTTGAAATCTTTGCAAAAGTATATATAGTGTTCCATCACTTTAATTAATCCTTTCTTTTTTAAATCAGTTAAATGTAATGTAACATATTCTCTGGTGGTACCAATAATATCTGCAATATCTTGATGTGTGAATTTATATTTAGCACGATACCATCCGTTTTCTTCAACTTGAAATGGGTCATTAAGATTACGAAGAAATAATATTAGTCTCTGTTTTGGACAGTAAGAAGACGAACTTTCCAAGCGTTCTAGTAATGTAAAAACAATGTCACCTAAGGATTCCATGAAAGCTAAGGATAACGTAGGATCGCCTATTATCCCTTCCAGTGCTTGTTCTTTAGTTATATAAATTATTGTTGTATCTTCATATGCATAAGCCTCGTAAGGTGAACTAGTAATTCTCTTAATAACATCAATAACGCTAGTTGCTCCTCCAGGTCCTATAATTGCTCGAGTTCTTTGCTTGCCGTTCAGAGTTAAGAAACGAATTCCAAGCAGCCCTTCTTCTACACCATAGACAGCAGTTAATTCTTGTCCATATTTTATGAATAGTTCCCCTTTTTTAAGGGTTATACGTTGATTAAATTTTTGCATAAAGTCGATAATTTTCTTATTTGTATTTAGCCAAGGATAATTTAAAAATTTAGTCAAAGTATAAATATCTTCCGACATAGACAATATCCCCCTTACAAAATAATAAATTTAATTTTAAGGAGTTCTTATAGCAACTAACTGCAAATATTATCTAAATAAGGATAATATGTTAAATATATTTCAAGAATATGCTTTATTTTCCAAGTCGAAAAAAAAATGGGTGAATTGGAAACCTGACTTCCAGTTTGCATTTGTAAATTCTAGTTCAGCACACCTGTTGCAAGAGTAAATTCTAGTCATCTAAAAATCCGCGATTTTCCGGAATTTACGATTCCAAACCGGAAGT